>CAZMLP010000763.1:0-4046 GCA_964566745.1 uncultured Verrucomicrobiota bacterium
CTCTCGGGCGGCGGCTCGATCAGCGACCTCGTCATCGGCAATCCCGAGGGATACAAAAGCCCCAGCGCGGTGACCGTGGGAACCGCGCGCCTGCGCCTCGAGCCGATGTCCGTGTTTTCCAGCAAGGTGGTCATCCGGGAACTGGCCTTGCAATCCCCGGAAATCACCATTGAGGGCGGGCTGGGTGACAACAATTTGAAAAAGATCCAGGCGAACATCAACGGCACGGCCAGTGCCGAGAAGTCCGCCCCGGCGGGGGCGGCCACGGGCACCACGAAAAAACTGCAAGTGGATGATTTCACCCTGACAGGCGCGAAGGTCCATCTGAAACTCACCTCCCCCATGGCGGTGGACACCACCATCTCCATACCCGACATTCATCTAACCGGCCTCGGCCAGGGGCCGGACGGCATCACACCGGGTGACCTGAGCAAGGAACTCTTCGGCACGGTGGTGGAAAAAGTCCTGGAGGCGGCTCCGGCGGCCATCGCCAATTTGACCAAAAACGCCGGCAATCTCATCAAGGGCGCCGGCCAGGAAGCCACCAAGGGAGTCGAGAAAGTCACCAAAGGGCTTGGCGGCCTGCTGAAGAAGTAATCGAGCCGCGGCGTTGAATTACCGCCAATTGATGAATCGGTGGCTTGCGACCGTCACAACCCCTCTAGTAGGATGCCCGTCGGCGCTTGAACGCGGCGCAATGTTTCCCGGGCGTTTTTCAGCGGGAAGCAACGAGTCATCCGAAATGCCGGTGTGGCGAAATGGCAGACGCACGGGACTTAAAATTCAAATTTTAGCCGTTTCAGGCCGTTTCTTCTCCTCGCTTAAAACGCGACAAAAGGCCCGTATTTATTGGATGCAATGCGCTTTCGGCAATCTCCGCCGAATAGTTCGAGTGGCATGCGAAACTAGCACAAAATCTAGCACAACAGCCATCTCCACCGAGCTTCCGAAAATTGTTACGATGCCAGACTCGCAGGCAACTTCTCCCGCCAATCGGTTTCCAGCATCAATTCAAACCGCATCTGCTGCCCCGTCAAGCCGAGGCTCAGTTCGCCAACGGACAGCGCACTTTGAGAGTGGCGCGTCAGCAGTTCAAACAACTTCGTTTTGTAAACCGTGTCGTCGTTTCCTTTCAGGTGAAGCCCCTTTGTTTCAAGAACCGTGAACCGGACTTTGCCGTCCCCTTGGTCTTGGAGGCACGCGAGGAAATCGGGATAGACGCGACTGCGTTGCCAGCCTTGCAAGTGCCAGTCCTGATGCACGGCGATCCGGTGCCACCAATGCACGGCCTTGTCACTGTCCAGGTACCAAGCCATGTCCTTTTCCAGCCCGTTCACCTGTTTCTGATAAACCGGCTTGAAAAAGCTTTTCTCCAGCGGCTCGCCGTTCTTGCGGAGCAAAACCTTGTCCTCGTCGGTCACGTCGAGTTCAAGCGTCTCCGCGAGTTCCCAATTCAGCTTCGGATCATTGGAGGATTCGAGTCGGAAGCACAATTCATTCGCCTCCAACATCCGGCGAAACTCCATCTCCGTCGCCTTGTGGACCTGCTCCTTCAAATTCTCGCGCATCGCTTTCACCAGAAACAAGCGGTTGGCGATGAGACGTTCTTCCTTAATCTTGCGTTTACGGAGTTCGGCAATCGTTTCCTGCAAGATGCGCGCTCCTTGCCACGGATTCGGAATGACATCGAGCAGCAAGCGAACGAGCGCGGGAAAATCCAATTCTGACTCGACAGCTTCCTCAGACGTTTCCGTTCGCGGTAACTCGTCGTCCACGTTGCCAAGGTCTTCGATGTCCACGCGGGTTAATGTCCGCTCAATGGTTTCCCTTTCCCCCGGCGTATAGCTGTCCCGCTTGGTATAGCTGAATTGCGACCAGTCCAGGCGGCTCAGCAAATCCCGGTCGTAGTCAAATTGCCGCCACTCGCCGACGGCGTAATGACGTGACAACACTCGCGGAAGGAAAATGCGCATGCCCGCAAATTCTTTACGGCGGCGGATTGTTTCGCGGCGGGAAGCGGCGGCGGCGCCTTTCCCGGTCGCCCGGACGCTGGCGGCGAGATCGCCCATACCCTCATCCTCCAGTCCACGCCGCACACTTTCCACCGCCGCTTGGACCTCTTGGTCGAAGGTGAAGACGTAACACTCGTTGAGCGCAGGCACGCTGGTTAATTTGGCTTCCGGCTGCCGCAGCACCCGGCCAATCATCTGTGTGAGTGCAGTTGTCGCGGTGGTCTTAGACAGCACAACCAGCACATAGGCGAAAGAACAATCCCAACCTTCTCGAAGGGCGTCCTTGGTGATGATGTAGCGGACTTTTGAAAACTCGGAAAACAGGTTTTGGTCGCGGAGTTCATCAATCTCCGCTGATTTTACTTTGATTTCCTCCGGTTGCGCGCCGAGCTTTTCCACCAGATATTCGCGCACATCCTCCGCGTGGATGGTCGCCTTGTCGCGCTGCTCCTTGCCAGTGCGCTCCACTCGGACCAACAAGATGGGCCGGATGTATCGCCCCTCGTTGTTGCGGACCTGCCCGGCGTCCTTCTGCAACTCGTCCAGTTTCTTATGGGCAACCGAAAGGGTGTGTTTCCAGTCCGCGCCGGTTTGGTTGTCGAGATTGATGGGCAGTTTGATCATCTGCTCATCCTTTAACGCCGTCCCGGTCACATTCACCAAGACGTTACTGACATGTTCCTTGCCGCTGTTTGGTGTCGCGGATAGTTCCAGTAGAAAACGCGGATTATGTCCGGCGATGAAATCCAGCGCGGTATTGGTATAGGCTTTGTGGCCTTCATCAATTACCACGATTGGCCGCGCCAGCTTGAACACATTCCCCAAACTTTGCCTCACTGTCAGCCCGCCGATGCGAAAACCATCCTCGGTCAAATCCATCGCATCGAGGTTGGGGACTTGCTGAAAGAGCGCCTTGTTCGCGATGGCGTCGTCCACGTCGGGGAAGAAGCTGGGGAATTTCCCGCTATCCTGAAACATCTTGCGGGCGTCCTTGGATTCCTTTCTCACAGCGCCCGCTTGCAGCATCATCAGCATGACACAAAGCTGCTCCTCCACGTCTTGCCGGGTGAAACTGTCACTTTTCTCCAGTAGTCGCACGCGGCCGCCGGACGCTCGTTCCAACATCTGCCGGTAAGGATGCTCCCGGTTGGCGAATGCCTTCCACGTCTGCGTGTAGATCGCTTCCGACGGAACGATCCATAACACGAAGCCGGTTTGCTTCTTGAAATACTCCGCATTAATTCGCTCGACCGCCACCGTGCCAAGCAGTGTTTTGCCGCCCCCGGTGGGCACTTTGAGGCAGATATTGGGAACGGGTCGCTCCAAGCCGTCTTTGCGGCCGATGTATTGTGACGCGATGGCGTTGCCTTCTTTGTCCCTCGTTAAGGGAAGAATCTTTTGGGAGTGCAGGTCATCCCAAGTCTCACGACAATAATCAGCGAGTTTGGCCTCCCGACCTTTGCCGAGCAGGATTTTGCGCACCTCCTCCGCGTCCTCACGCCGCGCCGCAAGCAACTGAAGATACCGGCTCAGGCTCGCCAGCACGTCGTTCTGGTAATCCTTTAATTGCATGGCCGGTTAATCGCCCAAAATGCGGTGAATGGCGTAGGGCAATTGGCAGAATTCCACCCCTTTCCGGGAAAGCTCGCGCTGGCCCATGTACTTTGCGGCGGCAAATACCAGTAATTTTTTCTTCCCGGCGTTGGCGGCGACCAATTCATCCACCAGCTTCTCAGTGAGGGCGGCGGCGTTGCTTTGCAGCCACTCCTTGTCCGGCTGGTAGTGCAAGTGAACGCGATAAACATCCGTCTCGCCAATGAATCCAAATGAAGTCGGTTTCCGCTTCGGCACGTCGGACAGTGTGCGGCCGGTGGCGGTAAAGAAGACGTACTTCGCCAATGCTTCAAATGCGGGCAGGCCGCCCGCCAATAGTTTTTCCAGGGTCATCTCGGGGCCAAGAGTCGCGAAAGTGAAACTCCCGCCGAGACCATCAACTTTTTCCGTGATGTTCTTTTCCCCGGTGACGACCAGAGC
>CAZMLP010000764.1:0-2726 GCA_964566745.1 uncultured Verrucomicrobiota bacterium
AAATCGCCCAACCAGCTCACGCAGCGAACCACGCGATGAACATTCTGTTACATTCCAAACGGCAGTGTCGCGTGGTCGTTGGTGTGCAGCGGTGGGCGGAAACGGACCAATGGCAACGAGTGATTCCCGCGTGACGATTCACATGGCCGCGAGCCTTGACGGTTTCATTGCTCGAAAGGATGGGCGCGTCGATTGGATGGAAACCGGGGACGAGTTTGCGGGCGGGGAAACGCTCGCCCCGGAATTTGTCGAGGTGTTTCTCAAGTCGATCGACTGCTACGTCATGGGTTCGAGAACTTATGAGACCGCCTTGGGTTTTGAGGCCAAAGGGTTCGGGTGGCCGTACGGTGACAAACCTGTTTTCGTCCTCACCAGCCGTCACTTGACGCGAACCCGGGACACCGTCGAGTTCCACTCTGGCGATCTCGCGCAATTCGTGAATGGGCGTCTGCGGCCGGCCTTTCGCGGCATTTGGTTTGTGGGAGGGGGTGTGGTTTGCGGCGAATGCCTTCATCTCGGTCTGGCGGACGAGGTTCGTTATTCGATCCTGCCGGTCTTGATCGGGGATGGAATCTCCTTTTTCGACAGGCTCGACCGGGATGTCGCCCTTCATCTGAAAGAAGTCAAAGGCTACAAGAGCGGCACGGTGGCGCTGTGTTACGAAGTGCGAACCGAAATGAAAAAGTCCCGCCCGGCGCTCGCGTCAACAGTGACAGGGGGTTGTGGCTCACTTTGAATGTCCCTGGGAATTCGCCTCGCCGGCCCCGTTTTGAAAGGGAGGTCGGCAGGCGGTCTGAAATCGGTGCACCGGGCCTCCGGGGTTCTGAATGGGCGAGGGAGCTTTTCCTGTTCAGCAAGTTTGTCCCTGTTTCAAGTCGGCCGGAATCAGCTCGAAATCAAAATGGAAGTGTCCGCTCTGGGCCTTGCTTTCGTGAAAATTTCGCACCTTGATCCGCTGCGGCTCCGTGGACAGCCGCAACACGCCCCCGTGCGGCGGAAACGTGGCCAGTGACTTTCCGTCCGTGGGCCGGAAACGGCCGTTCAGCGCGCTTTGTCCCTCAATAAAGAACTTGCCGCCACAGACAAAGTGCTCCCCCAGATACAGATTGGCCGCGATCAACTTCCCGTTGACTCTGGCCAGAAAGGCATTCATGACCTGAAAGCGTGGATAAAACCCCAGCCGTCTCCGAACAACGTTCCCCCATCACCGAGCCTTCGCAAGATAAAAGCCCGGCGAGTTATTAACAGCTATTCACAATTTCCGGCTCCGCCGCGACTGCCGAGAGCGGTTTTGCAGGTGATTTTGCCGCCTTGCAACCAATTCACTTTGGTCCCCCCCATTAACTCTCAACTCGCCGACCAGCCGCCATCGATCATAAAGGTCGTGCCGGTCACGAAGCCGGACTCGTCGCTCGCAAGGTAAAGCGCCGCGTGGGCGATTTCCTCCGGCTGCCCCATCCGGCCCATCGGCTGGGTGCTTGTCATCTCCTCGCGCGCCTTGGCCGGGTCCGGATACTCCTTTAACCGGGCGGTCACGAACGGCGTTTCCACCCGGCCGGGACAAATGCAGTTCACGCGCAAGCCTTCGCGCGCGTGGTCCAGCGCCATGCTTTTGGTCAGGCCCACCACGCCGAATTTGGTCACGCAATAAGCCAGCCGGTCCTTGATGCCGATCACGCCGCCGATGGAGGCGAGGTTGATGATGTTGCCTTGCTTGCGAGCCAGCATGCCCGGCACGAAGGCGTGGCAGACGTTGAAGACCCCGCGCAGGTTCACCGCGTAAAGCCGGTCAAGGTCGTGGCCGGTCGTGTGCAAAATCGTGCCCACATGACCGATGCCCGCGTTGTTCACGACCACATCCGCGCGCCCTTTCCGGGCCATGACCTCGCTCGCGGCCCGCTCGCAATCATCCTCGCGCGCGACGTTCAGGGAAATAAACTCCGCCGCGCCTTGCGCCGCCTGGATGCGCGCCACGGTGTCGTTTCCGGCCGTTTCGTTCACGTCCGCGACGAACACATGGGCTCCCGCCCGGGCGAACACCCCGGCGATCGCCGCGCCAATGCCGGACCCGGCGCCCGTCACCAGAGCGATCTTGTCTTGCAAGCTGAACATGGCGCGAATCGTTCGCCGGAACGGTTGCCGGCACAATCTTTTTTCGCGCGGCAAACCACGCGAATTGAACCGGGAGGCGGCGGGGAGCGTCTAAGAGAGAAGGGAGTAATCCCGCCAAATGTGCATGCCCATGTTGAAACCGAAAATAGCCGCGAGCGGGAACCGGGGCCGGCGCAAATCAAAGCGATTCCACCGGAATCAAGCCCATTCAAAGCTATGCCAATGATCGTTTCATCAAGGGTGCGGCAATTTGTCTCGGAACGGTTCCCCGATCAAATGATCGAGGATGACAAGCGATCACCGGCCTTGTTCGCCTCACCGATGGCTGGGGCAGAGGCCGATTTCCGAGTCGATCAAGGTAAATCAAGGTATTTGCGCCGGACTGTTTCATTGTCGAGAGGTGGATACGGGCCGCTTGGGCACCCGAACCTACGGTTTTAAGAATTCATGGCAGCCAAAGCAATCCATGACGAGCGAGCGGTAAATCAATCGCGATCCAACCCAATCAAGGTTGTTGTTCCCCTTTGGGCCTGCGCACGAACCATGATCTCCGAAACGCGTAACCCGTTGCAAATCAAACCCCGCATTTTACGATCATGGGAAGCGATTCAAGT
>CAZMLP010000765.1:0-3247 GCA_964566745.1 uncultured Verrucomicrobiota bacterium
CGGAGGCCAGCACCACGTGGGCGCCCGAGTCCTGCAAACGCCGCACCGCGCGGAGGTTTTCCTCGCTCACAGCGTGCCGTGGCCCCAGGAGTGTCCCGTCCAGGTCGATGGCCGCCAACTTGAACTGGCTGCATGTTTCACATTGCATCACGCTGCGACCTTACGGTCTCAATCCAGATAATTCCAATGGAGTTATTTTATCGCGGTGATAACTTCAGAGAATGACAATCGAGGAATTGAAATCGTTCGTCGTTTTGGCCGGGCATTTGCACTTTGGGCGGGCCGCGCAGGTCCTGCACCTCAGCCAGCCGGCCCTCACCAAACAAATCAGGCGTTTGGAGGAGTCATTGGGCGGCCGTTTGCTGGAACGAGACAAGCACGGCACAAAGCTCAGCGCTTTTGGCGCGCGGGTTCTTCCTCAGGCGGAGGCCGTGGTCGACTCTTTTAATCGCCTGCGCGAGGATGCCAGAAAGATCGCCGAGGGCAGGGCGGGGTGTCTGCGCGTCGGCTTCGGGACCTACACGCAGGAACTCGTGCCGCGGATGATCGTGAAATTGCGCGCGTTGGAGCCGGGCATTGAAATCACGTTGCGGGACATGTCCACTTCCGAGCAAATCGCCGCCTTGCAAGCAGACCAGCTCGATGTGGGGTTCACCCGGTTGCCGCTGCCACCTGCCGTCCGCGATTGCGAGGCCTTGCCCATCATCACCGGGCACCTGGTGCTCGTCGGCCCGGCGCGTGCAGCCGGACCCCGGCACTTGAGCTTGGATGATTGCCGTGACCAGCCCTTTGTCATTCTTTCCAAGCAACGTTCCTCCGGCCTTTACAATCTGGTCATGGCCCTTTGCGCCCGCCACGGCTTTCATCCGCGCATTGTCCAGGAGGTGTCCGAGCTCACCACCGCCCTGGCTCTCGTGAAATCCGGCATGGGTTTCACCATCCTTCCGGAAACTCTTTCCGCCCGCCGGTTTGGCGGCGTTAAGATTCAGTCCCTCAATGAAAAAGGTGCGGCGTGGACAGTTGGCGCGGTGTGGCGTCGCCGGGACACGAGCCCGGTCCTTCAGCGTTTCCTGGGGCTGTTGCGCCAGGAAATCGCGTGACCAGGTTTTCCCCGTTTCCTTCGCGCGGGTTTTTCCACTCTGTCAATCGATATGGGTGACGACATCCTCAGTTTTGAACCGCACTTTGGGCAGGGTGGAGTATTTGCAGTCGGGGCTTCGGTAACCGGCGGCGCACGCCACCACCGTGGTGTATTCCGTTCCCGCCAAGCCGAGCAACTCGTCGTATTTCGCCGGCTGGATGCCTTCCATCGGGCTGGTGTCAATTCCAAGTAACGCGGCCGTGGTCATGAAATTTCCGAGGGCGATGTAAATTTGCGCCGCGCTCCAGTGCGTGAGATGGCCGCGCGCGTGGGTCTCCGCGCGGGTTTTCAGCAACATGGTTCGAAGTCCGGCGAGATTCTCGCGCGAGCCGCCCCGGACCTCCACGATGCGGTCGAGATAACGGTCCACATGCGCCTCGCCAAATTCCCGGTGCGCCGCGAATGCCACATGATGCGAGCATGTCGCCGGCTGGGTCTGCCGGTACGACGCGGCCACCAAACTCTCCTTCACCGCCTGGTTGGTGATCACGACAAACTTCCACGGTTGCAAGCCGTACGACGATGGCGTCAACACCAGCGCCCGCTCCAACGTATCCCAGTCCGCGGCGGAGATTTTGCGCGCCGGATCAAACTTCTTCGTGGCGTAGCGCCACTCCAATTGTTTGATCAACGTCTCATTGGCAACGGGTTTGTGGCTCATGCGGGCGAAGTAGTTGTGCTGATGTCCGCCGGAGAGTAAATGGACCCCCTGCATTTGCAATGCGAAGCTGAGAGCTTTCCGTGCGTTGGTTGATTTTGAAAAACAAAAAAGCGCCGGCGGGTGGCCGGCGCTTGCGCGTTTTGAAAATGGATTACTTGGCGGCCTCGTAGTTCTTGGCCACCTCGTCCCAATTCACCACATTCCAGAAAGCCTTCAGGTAATCCGGGCGGCGATTTTGGTATTTGAGGTAGTACGCGTGCTCCCAGACGTCGCAGCCGAGAATCGCCTTGCCTTCGCAACCGGCGATGGCCTTGCCCATGATCGGGTTGTCCTGGTTGGCCGTGGAGGCGACTTCGAGCTTGCCGTTGTTGACCAGCAGCCAAACCCAGCCGCTGCCAAATCGGCCCGCGCCGCCCGCCTCAAACTTTTCCTTGAAGGCGTCGAAGCTGCCGAACGCGGAATTGATTGCTGTGGCCAACTCGCCAGTGGGAGCGCCGCCCGCCTTCGGCCCGATGACCTTCCAGAAGAAAGAATGGTTCAGATGCCCGCCGCCGTTGTTACGCACCGGTCCACGAATGTTTTCCGGCACGGATGCCAGATCGCTCACCAGCGCGGTCAGGGACTTGGCCTCCAACGCGGCGTTGCCCGCCAGGGCCTTGTTCAAATTCGTGACATAGGCGTTGTGATGCTTGCCGTGATGGATTTCCATCGTGGCCTTGTCGATGTGGGGTTCCAAAGCGTCGGGAGGATACGGAAGCGGCGGTAATTCGTGTGCCATAGGTTCAGTTGATGAGTTTCTAGTTTGTGATGGATCGTGCCATCAGCAACAGCGTTTGATCCAATGAGTGGCAAGCTAGCAGACACCCGCGCAAGGCACAAGGGGGACGCCGGAACAAAATCGGCCCGCGCCACGTCTCACAACTTCGCGAACTCGATGAAATTTTGCAGCAATTTGAGTCCGGCCGACTGGCTCTTTTCCGGGTGAAACTGCGTGGCAAAAACGTTGTCGCGCCACACGGAGGAAACAAACGGCTCGCCATACACCGTGCGCGTGGCGGCAATGGCTTCATCCGCTTGCGGATAGAAGCTGTGGACGAAATAAAAATAAGTGCCGCTCGGGATGTTCCGATAAAGCGGGCACTCCGGGCGCAAGACTTCCACCTGGTTCCAGCCGATCTGCGGGACTTTCAAGCCGGGCTTCGCGTCGAACCGGACCACTTTGCCGGGAAACACTCCCAAACCCGCCGCGCAACTGTTGAATTCCTCGCTCTTCTCGAACAATGCCTGGTAGCCGACGCAGATGCCGAGGAACGGTTTGCCCGTCCGGATGAATTGCCGCGACGCCTCAAGCAAGTGCTGCCTGCCAAGCGCGTTGATGCAATCGTCGAACGCTCCCACCCCGGGCAATACCACGGCGTCGGCGCCTTTGATTTCATCCGGCCGGG
>CAZMLP010000766.1:0-3153 GCA_964566745.1 uncultured Verrucomicrobiota bacterium
GCGCCATGAAACGCCTCGCGATTGTGCTGCCGGTCAGCGTGTTCATCATTTTCATTCTGCTCTTCAACACGTTCCGCTCGGTGAAAAGCTCGATGCTGATCCTGATGAATGTGCCGTTCGCGGTGATTGGCGGTATTCTGGCGCTTTGGGCCACACACATCGCGCTGAGTGTCAGCGCGGCGATCGGGTTCATCGCACTGTTCGGCCAGGCGGTGCTCAATGGCGTGGTGATGGTGAGTTATTTTGACCAGTTGATGGAGGAGGGCAAAACAGCCTGGCAGGCTGTGACGCTCGGCGCCTCGACGCGGCTCCGCACCGTGCTGATGACCGCCATGCTGGCCATGCTGGGATTACTGCCCATGGCGCTGAGCCACGGCATCGGCTCGGAGACGCAACGCCCGCTGGCCATCGTCATTATTGGCGGCCTTGTCAGCGCGACCCCGCTCACATTGATTGTACTCCCTGTAATGTACCTGCTATTCGCCAAGGACAAGCCAGCGGCGGCGAAATCTGCCTCCGGAGTGACTCCCATGGACTCGGATGACGTGTGGGACGCGTGACGCGACGTCGCGGGCGATTCGCGAAAATCTCGCCCTTGGTTGCCCCTGAATTGAAACCATTCACCATTGCACGCACCCGACTTTCGCGCTTGTTCAATGAATTGAATTTCTCCGTGCGGTCACTCTGCCCTTGGTGCAATTTGTGCTCACCGTGAATTGCCCCATGGCAAGAAACTCATGAATATGGCCGGTCCGCCGGGCGTTTGGCGAATTCTGCTCGCGGCTGGGCTGGTTCTTCTTGGTTGTCCAGTTTTCGCCACGGACGGCCTGCTCGATCCCGCACGATTCGTCCACATCACACAGTCCAGTGACGCGACCTCCGCCAATATCGCGGCGCGCGCGATGGACGGCACGAGCGCGACCTTCAGCCTGACCGCAGACGAGCCCGGCAGCCACTGGCGGGCGGAACTTGGGCGCCACTATCTGCTTCATTCGGTTCAAGTGGTAAACCGCGCCGCGCCCAACGACCGGGAACTTGCGGGCCTGGCGTTGCGATTGTTCAATCTGGACGACCAAGTGGTGTTCCAAACCACGCTCACAAATCCCGGCGCGGGCGGAACATGGGCGGTTGATCTGCCAGCCGGATTGCACGCGCGCTCGGTCTGGATTGGGTTGACCGGGGACCAGACGAACAGCGCCGGGAATCATCGCGTGGGGCTGGCGGAGGTCCGGTTACTCGGAGAGCTAAAGATGCCTTTTGGTCCGGAGCCGCCCGCCACCGCCACCAGCCCGGTTAAGGTTTATCAATCCAGTGACTACGATTCCTCCTATCCGGCGGTGAACGCGGTGGACGGGGATATTCACAGTTTTTCCCATACCGCGAACTTGGTGAACAGCTATTGGATGGTGGACTGGGGCGCGGCGACCAACGTGGACCGGCTCGAACTTGTAAACCGCCTGGATTGTTGCGGCGCCCGCCTCGGGGGGCTCATCGTGCGTTTGTTCGACGGCGCCTCCAACTCGGTCTTTTCCGCCGTCCTGCCAAATCCTGGCGAGGGCGGGTTGTGGGCCACAAACTTGCCCGCGGGGACTTCGGGTCGTTATCTGCGCGTGGGGCTGGAAGGGAGCAAGAAGAACGCGGACGGGAATTACTATGTGTCGTTGGCCGAGGCGAGAGTCATCGCGAAGGGAACGAATCTGCTGGCCCGCGCGCCAGTCGCGGCCACCGACAATCTCGCGGCGTTCAAGAAGAGTTACATGGTGCGTTTGACTGAGGCCATTCCGCCTGCCAGCCGGGCGAACGACAACGACGTCAGCACCGAAACCAAAACCACCACGCTTACGGTGGACGGCTATTGGGAGACCGATCTGGGCGGGACTTTCGCCCTGTATGGCGTGCGGGTCATCGGCGCCAGCGGCATCGGGAACCGCCTGACGAACACCGTCCTCCGGCTCTTCAACAACGCGCACGACTCGGTTTACGCCCGAAAACTGACGGGCACTCCGGATGTGTTCGACTGCGATCTCGACGGGCCGGTGTTCGCGCGTTATGTGCGCGTTGGCTTGGAGGACAAGCAACGCACAGATCCGGCTGGCAATTTGGAATGGTACATTGGCATGCGCGAGGTGGAGGTTTTTGGGCGACCGACCAACGAGGTGGGCGTGCTTTCTTTTTCCGCGTCCAGCCCGCGCGTCGATCCCGGCCAACCGGTCACGCTCCACTGGAACATCGCCGAGGCGCGGCGGGCGGAAATTCATCCGGCCATCGGTTCGGTGGGCGCGAACACGCTGCCGGCGGGGACCGGCACGCTCACGCTCACGCCGCAACACTCCACCGAATACATTCTGATCGCGTCGAATGCCGCCGGCTTGTTTCACCAGGCGGTGACGGTGGAAACCGGTGTCGCGCCTTTGCCGGTTCAAATCAGCGAGGTCGTGACAGAAAACAAGGAATCCCTCCGCGACGGTTTTGGCGACGCGCCCGACTGGATCGAGTTGCGCAATCCCGGCAACACGGCGGTTAACTTGGCCGGTTTCGGCCTGAGCGACGATCCCAAGAAGCCGATGAAATGGGTGTTCCCGGCGGTGCAAATCGCGGCGCACGGAACTTTGATCGTGTTTGCCTCGGGCAAAGCCGGCGATTTTGATCCTGCAGGATTCCTGCACGCGAGCTTCCGGCTGGACAAGAGCGGCGAGACCATGACCCTCACCGCGCCCGGCGGCCTCGTACTGGACACGGTGGCGGTGCCCGCGCTCGACACCGATTTGTCTTACGGTCGCGATTTGGAAGGCGCCTGGACCTTCATGGAGACGACTCCCGGAGCACTCAACACCGGCGCCACTTATGCGGGGTGGCTGCGTCCGCTCGTTTTCAGCCAGGCGCATGGCTTCTATGACGTGCCGTTCACGTTGACGGTCAACAATCCCAATGAGGGCGCGGAAGTATTCTACTCGCTGGACGGTACCGGGCCTTCCCTCCCTTATACCACCGGCATCCAAGTGACAGGCACCAAGGCGATCCGCGCAGCGGCCAAACGCGCGGGCCACCGGCCGGCGCGTATTCAGACCGCCACCTACGTGTTCCTCAATGACGTGATTGCCTCTCCCTTGATGCGCACCTCGGTCACCCGCGACCCAAAATATTCCGCGCGCA
>CAZMLP010000767.1:0-4402 GCA_964566745.1 uncultured Verrucomicrobiota bacterium
CCCCAATTTCGCCCCCGCGTCACTCTCCATATCTTGTCCTCGCCAAAACGAAATCGGCACAACTTTTAACGCGGAACAAATCAAGATGAATGCGAACGGACAAATAATCGAGAAGCTGGCGGGCTCGGAGATGTTCCAGGAATACGAGCGTGCCTATACCGACGCCACCGGGTTGCCGGTGACTTTCCGCCCGGTGGAGACCTGGCAACTCCCGCTCCACGGCAAGCGCAACGAGAACCGTTTCTGCGCGCTCATGGCCGAGCGCAGCCGCACTTGCGCGGCCTGCCTTCAAATGCAGGAGAGCCTGGCCAAGTCGGCCGCCGACAAGCCCTGCACCATGACCTGTGCCTACGGGCTGGTGGAGACGGCCGTGCCGGTGAAGCTCGGGGAAAACACCATCGGCTTCCTCCAGACCGGCCAGGTGCTGGCGCAAAAACCCACCGAGACCGGCTTCCAGAAAGCCCTCGACCAGTTCGCCAAGCTCGGCGTCGAGGTCGATCCGGCCACGGCCCGCGAGGCGTTCTTCGCCACCCCCGTGGTTCCGGCCAAAAGGATGGAGTCCATCTCCCGGTTGTTGAACATCTTCGCCGATCATCTCTCGCTCAAGAGCAACCAGATCGCCGTGCAAACGGCCCACGCCGAGCCGCCGGTCATTGCCCGGGCCAGGCAGTTCATCGCCGAGCATTACACCGAGGAGCTTTCCCTGGGGCAGGTGTCGCGCGCGGTGCACACCAGCGTTTTTTACTTTTGCAAGCTCTTCAAAAAGGCCCTGGGCCTGAACTTCACGGAGTACGTCTCGCGCCTGCGCACCGAGAAGGCCAAGAATCTCCTGCTCAACCCCAACCTCCGGGTCAGCGAGATCGCCTACGAGGTGGGCTTCCAATCCCTCACCCATTTCAACCGTGTCTTCAAGAAGGTGACTGGCGAGTCCCCCACCCACTACCGCGAGCGGTTGCCAAAAAGCGCCTGAGCAGGGCGATTGGCAGGGGGGCGTTTTGACGTGTTTTTGATGGCAATGCTGTTTATACAAGCGCGATGAACAAATCGTCCCGGCCGGCTCGCGGACCGCGAAAGGCTTCCTTGAAGAGACGACCGGCCCAGCCTGTGGCGTCCCGGCGCCTGAAACCCCGCGCTGTGACGCCCAAGCCGGGCCGGCCTCGTGGGGGAAAGGAAAAGGCGGGCGCCGCCGGGCTCGCCCGGAAACGACAGACCGCCGCCACTCGCGACGATTCCGAGCGAAATCTGCGTAAAACGCTCAAGGAACTGGAGGATATCAAGGCCGCTTTGGACGAGCATTCCATTGTTGCGATCACCGATGCCGCCGGGGACATTACCTACGTAAACGACAAATTCTGCCAGATTTCCAAATACCCGCGGGAGGAGTTGCTCGGGCAAAACCACCGCATCATCAACTCAAGGTATCATCCCAAGGAGTTTTTCACCGGTTTGTGGCGGGTGATCAGCCGGGGGAAAGTGTGGCGTGGGGAGATTCGGAACCGGGCCAAGGACGGTTCGTTTTACTGGGTTGAGACGACGATCTTCCCGTTTGTGGACGAGACCGGGAAGCCGTTCCAATACATCGCGATCCGGACAGACATCACCGCGCGCAAAGCGGACGAGGAGCGGCTGGCCCGGTATGCCGAGGAGGTCGCGGAAAAGAACAAGGAGCTGGAAACGGTGGTGTACGTGGCTTCCCACGACCTGCGCTCTCCACTGGTAAACGTCCAGGGGTTCAGCAACGAGCTCGCCCGCGCCTGCGAGGGCATCAAGGCCCGCCTGGCCGCCACCGAGGGGCCGCTGGTGGACAAAAAGGCCTTGCTGGACTTGCTTTCCCAGGATGTGCCCGAGGCGCTCTCGTTCATTCAGGCCGGTGTGGCGAAAATGGACCGGCTGCTCGCGGGATTTCTGCGCTTTTCCCGGCTGGGCCGCGCGGCGCTCAATCCCGAGCCGCTGGACATGGAGGGCATGGTGCGCGAAATCGCCCAAACGATGGACTACCAAATCAAGCAATGCGGGGCCTCCCTCGAAATCGGGCGCCTTCCGGCGTGCCTCGGCGACGCGACGCAAATCAACCAGGTGTTCTCCAATTTGGTGGACAACGCGCTGAAGTACCTCGATCCCGGGCGGCCCGGCAACATCCGGGTAAGCGGACGCGAGCAGGACGGGCGGGTGACTTACGCGGTCGCGGACAACGGCATCGGCATTGCTCCGGAGCACCAGGCGCGGGTGTTCGAGATTTTCCACCGCCTTGATCCGTCGGCCACACCCGGCGAGGGCCTCGGTCTGACCATCGCCCAAAAAATCCTGGAGCGCCAGAACGGGAAAATCTGGGTGGCTTCCGAGGCGGGCAAAGGCAGCACATTTTACGTCTCCTTGCCCGCCGCCAGCCACCGGGTGGAACATGGCCTTGCCAAAAAGTTACGTGCAAAGCCGAGAAGCCCATGATAGAGAATAACTCCATGACCCGCGAGGTGGTAATTTTGGTCGCCGACGATGATGCCGGTCACGCGCGACTGATCGAAAAGAATCTTCAGCGGGCGGGATTGCACAACCCCGTGATGCGGTTCGAGAACGGCCAGGAGATTCTCGACTATTTGTTCCACAAGGGCAAAGGCCGGAAACTGGCCGGCAACGCGGCTTACCTGCTGCTGCTGGACATTCGCATGCCGAAGCTGGATGGCGTCGAGGTGCTGCGCCAAGTCAAGGCCCATCCCGAGTTGCGCAAGTTGCCGGTCATCATGCTGACCACCACCGACGACCCGCGCGAGGTGGCGAGGTGCGATTCGCTCGGGTGCAGCAACTACGTGGTCAAGCCGGTGGATTACGAAAAGTTTTCCGAGGCCATCAAGCAATTGGGCATGTTCATCAGCCTGGTGCAGGTTCCGGAGATTGCGGACAGCGCCGCCGCCTGACTTTCATGCCTGCCGCGCCCTCCCTCCACGTCGTGGTAGTCGATGATGATGTGGGGTTGCTTCGGCTGGTGGAAAAAGCCCTTCGCCGCGAGGGGTTCAACACCACGATCTTCAGCTCGGGTGAGGAGGCTATTTCATGGCTGGGCAGCAACCAGCCCGGTTTGATGCTCCTGGATCTCAAATTGAAGGACATTGGCGGCAAGGAACTGCTCGCCCGGCTCGCTGACGCTGGCAATCCCGTCCCGTTTGTGGTCATCACCGGCCAAGGGGACGAGCGCGTGGCGGTGGAGATGATGAAACGCGGCGCGATCGATTATCTGGTCAAGGACGCGCAGTTCATCGATTTGGTCCCCGCCGTGGCGCGCCGGGCCCTGGACCAGTCGGAAAGGGACCGTCAACTGCTCGCGGCCCAGGCGGCGCTCAAAGAAAGCCGGGAGCAACTGCTGACCATCAGCGAGCGGGAGCAGAGCCGCTTTGGCGCGGAACTTCACGATGGCCTTGGCCAACAGCTCACGGCCATCGAGTTGCGCTGCCAGTCGCTAAAGGAAGATTTGCCCCGCAACCGGCCCGACCTCCTGGCCCAGATTTCCGAAATCAGCCAGTTTTTGCGGGAGGCGATCAGCCAGACCCGCTCCCTGGCACGCGGGCTTTCGCCCGTTAATCTGGGGTCCGGCGGCCTGGTCGAGGCGCTGGGTGAGTTGGCCAGTCGAATGACCGTGGAGCGCCGGGTCAAATGTCTCTTCGAGTCCGCGGTGGAAGCCACCCCGGCGGACAGCGGCGCGCATGCTCATCTTTTTCGCATCGCCCAGGAGGCGGTTAACAATGCCGTCAAACATTCCGGGGGGAGGGAAGTTCGTGTGCGCCTGTCCAATGAAGGCGGCGCCTTGCGCTTGACGGTCTCGGACAACGGGCGCGGGCTGCCGAAGGAGTCGCAAGCGCAGGAAGGCATCGGCCTGCAAATCATGCGGCATCGCGCCAGCGTCATCGGCGCCGAGCTGGAGGTGGAATCCCGGCCCGGCTGCGGGGTCACCGTGACCTGTGTCTTGAAAGGGAGGGATTGAAATGAAAACCAATCGCGACACCCCAGGGCCCAAAAAAAAGCCAGCCGCGCCCGCGGCGCCCCCCCGAAGAAAAATTCTGGTGGTGGATGATCATCCCATGACTCGCGCTGGGGTGGTGCATTTGCTGGGCAAACAGGCGGATTGGGTGGTGTGCGGCGAGGCGGGCAGCCCGGCGGAGGCGATCACCGCGCTGGCGAATTTGACCCCGGACTTGGTGCTCACGGACTTGACCATGCCCGGCCGCAGCGGCGTGGAGTTTGTCAAAGACATCCTCGCCATCCGCCCCGGCCTCCCGGTGCTGGTCGTTTCCATGCATGACGAGGTGATTTACGCCGAGCGCGTGATTCGGGCGGGGGCGCGCGGCTACATAATGAAGGAGGCCGGCGGGGACAAACTTTTGAGCGCCGTCCGGCAAGTGCTGGGCGGCAA
>CAZMLP010000768.1:0-2483 GCA_964566745.1 uncultured Verrucomicrobiota bacterium
GATAAAATCCATCCGAAGTGGCGGGCAAGCATGACCAAGTAGAAAATCAGGGCTGGCTTTCCCGGTGGTTCCCCCGTTTTCTCAGCTGATGCGGCCATTGTCCCGTTCTGGACAATTGAAAACCCGCCGGGCGGGACCCGCCACCGGGCTGGCGCGGGCATTGTCCAAGCTCGGTTATTGTTCCCGCAGCGAGGCGTGGGAACTGGTCAAAGCCGGACGCGCGACCCTCAACGGCCGTGTGCAGCGCGATCCGGAGACGCGAGTAAATTTGGGGCGCGACCAGATCGCGGTGGATGGCAGGCCGGTGGGCGCGGCGGAGAAGGCTTACCTGATGCTCAACAAGCCGCGTGGTCTCGTGACTACTGCCTCGGACGAGCAAGGGCGGGACACTGTTTTCCAATGTTTCACCGGACAAAACTTGCCCCGCCTCTCCGCCGTGGGCCGGCTGGACATGGCGAGCGAGGGATTGCTCCTTTTTACGAATGACAACGCCTGGGCGGCTCGCATTACCGCGCCCGAGAGACGCCTCGAAAAAACCTATCATGTGCAGATCAACCGTGTGGCGGACGACGCCTTGGCCGCGCAATTGAGCAAAGGAATCCAGGACGAGGGCGATTGGCTGGCGGCGAAGCGAGCCTCTGTTCTCCGCACTGGCGAAAAGAACAGTTGGCTGGAGATCGTGCTGGACGAGGGTAAGAACCGGCACATCCGCCGCCTGCTTGGAGCGCTGGAAATCGAAGTGCTTCGACTTGTTCGCGTGGCCATTGGCCCGTTGCCGCTCGGGGATTTGCCCAAGGGGAAGTGGCGCGCGCTCACTCAAGAAGAGATTCGACTGCTCGGCGGCGTCGAATGAATTCGCTTGGTAAGGTTAGACCAATTTTTCCCCGCCCTGTCTTCTCCGTTCCTTTTGATAATAGATTCTGGATTGGCATTCCCGCTTGACGGTGGCGTCATTTGCGGCTGAATTCGCCGCATGTTCCCGCGTTATTGCTTGTTCCTCGGAGCCGCGCTTTGGCTCGTCAGCGGCCTATGCGGCGCTCGCGCCGCGGACTGGCCGCAATGGCGGGGCCCCGACCGCACCGGTCACGTTCCGGCGGGCGAGCCGGTCCCGGCCACGTTACCGACAGAGCCGAAGATCATCTGGCGCATGAAGGTGGGGGAGGGCCTGGCCTCGCCGGTGGTGGCCGGGGGGCGGGTGTTTTATTTCGACGCTGTGGAGAAGAAGGAGACGATTCATTCAATTGACGCGGAGACCGGCAAAGAGGTGTGGCGCGAGGCTGTCGATGACACATTTAAGGACAATCAAGGTCCTGCCGGGCCGCGTTGCACACCGATGGTCGATGGTGACCGCGTTTACGCCCAATCGTGCAAGGGCGAGTTGCAATGCCGCGAGTTCGCCACCGGCAAGGTGCTTTGGCACATCAACTACACGAACGAGTTTGGCGCGACCTTCACCGGCGAGGTGGGCAACACGCCGGGCGCGGGTCGTCACGGGAACAACGGCGCCCCGCTGGTGGACGGCGACCGGCTGATCGTCAACGCCGGGGGGACGAATGGAGCCAGCGTGCTGTGCCTCGACAAGCGGACTGGCAAGGTGATTTGGAAATCGCAGAATGACCAGGCCGGTTACGCGCCGCCGGTAATCGCCACGCTTGCGGGCGTTCGGCAGGTGGTTTGTTTCACGGCGGAGGCGGTGATTGGCGTGGCCGCCAGCGACGGCAAATTGCTCTGGCGAATTCCGGTAAAGACCGCTTTCGCACGGCATGTTTCCACGCCGGTTTTTTTTGAGGATTACGTGGTGGTGTCCTCCCACCAAGTCGGAATGATCGGTGTCAAGGTGACCAAAACCGCCGATGGACAGTCCGCCGAGAAGGCGTGGGTGAGCAAGGAGGCGGCAATGAATTTCTCAAGCCCCGTGGCGGTGGGCAAATATCTCTATGGGCTCGGGCCGACAAAGAATTTGATCTGCGTGGAGATTCCGACCGGGAAGCTTGCCTGGTCGCAGGATGGCTATTTCACCACCTCGGCGGATCGCGCGGAGGCGGGCTTCATCGTGATGGGGAAAAACATCCTCGTGCTGACAGACGGAGGCGAGGTGGCGTTGTTCGAGGCGAGTCCAGAAGCATTCAAGGCGGTCGGGCGGGTGCAGGTGTGCGGCATCAATTGGTGCAATCCCGCCTATGCCGATGGCCGTCTCTACGTGCGCGACGGTGTGAAGAACACGGGCGAGATGTTATGCGTGGATTTGCTGCATTAACAGGGGGGAATGGATGAGGCGTCGGCCTGGCCGTTTAGTGGCCGCGCTTTGGCTGTTGACCGCCATCGATTCGCTGGCCGTTGCCGACGGGTTGCGCTTTGAAACGATGCTGCTGACCAACGCCGAGCCGGCCATCACGCTGCAACTCGCTTACACGCCCGGCGTCGTGCCGCGCCAATCGGTGATTTTGATGCTGGGCAGCCTCCAGGCCGGCCAGCCGCCCGCA
>CAZMLP010000769.1:0-6724 GCA_964566745.1 uncultured Verrucomicrobiota bacterium
AGCGAGATCATGTTTCCCTCGCTGTCCACGGCGCAAAGATAAGTGGTATCGCCGCCATGGCCGGGCGGGTCGCCCGCCTCGACGTTGCAATTGGCGCGCTCCGCGTCGATCAACTTTGCCCGGTCGCGCGCGTACTCTTTGGAAAGCATTCCTTTGACGGGCACCTTGCTGAAACGCTGATCCGCCACGAACCGGAGCATGTCCGCGTAGGCAAGCTTCTTCGACTCGATCATCGCGTGCAGCGCCCGAGGCGAGTTCTGGCCGTAATCCGTCAGCGGAAAATTTTCCATCAAGTTCAGCATCACGAGTGCCGCGATGCCCTGGCCGTTCGGCGGAATCTCATACACCGTCCAGCCGCGGTAGGTCGTCGAGATTGGCTCCACCCACTCGGCGGAAAATTGCTGCAGGTCGCGCATCGTCATCGTGCCACCGAGGCTCTGGGCGGTTTTGACAATCCGCTCGCCAATTGGCCCATTGTAGAACGCGTCTTTTCCCTTGGCCGCGATCTGCCGGTAAGACCACGCCAGTTCAGGATTGCGAAAAACCTCGCCCAGTTTGGGCGCGCGGTCGCCGGGCAGGTAAGTGTGCGCGGTGTTCGCGTAACGCCGGATGGCGTTCACGCTCGCCGCCCAGTGCAGGCTCACCCATTCGGAGACGGGAAAGCCGTTCTCGGCGTAATCTATGGCTGGCGCAAGCAGGTCAGAGAACTTCTTGCGGCCGAACTTGCGCCGGAGCTGGTCCCAGCCCTCGACCGCGCCGGGCACGGTGACGGAGTGGATGCCGTTCTGCGGCATGTTCGTCGTGTAACCCTTGCTTTGGATAAATTCGAGCGTGTTGCCGGCGGGCGCCCAGCCGCTGGAATTGAGGCCGTATAACTTGCCGGTCTTCGCTTCATAGACGATGGCGAACAAGTCTCCACCCGCGCCGCACATCATCGGCGCCACTACTCCCATGACGCTGTTCGCGGTGATCGCGGCGTCGATGGCGTTGCCGCCTTTCGCCAGAATCATCGCCCCGGCCTGCGAGGCAAGCGGGCTTTCGGACGCGACAATGCCCTGCTTGGTGACAATCATTGACCGCCCTTGGGAGCGGTCTTGCGCGGCGGAGATGCCAGTCATAAGCAGGAGGCCCAAAACGACCAAGCGGAATGCCAAGTTCGCGTTCATGAGGCGTGAGATTCAGGCGCCGAAGTCATGCCGCTCTCTCCGGGTTCCGGACCTTCGCGCGGCATTTTGTTCCGGTGTTGTTTGACGGTAGGCGATGGCCACAGTAAAAACAACGCCGTTCGGTGGCTTAATACATTCGTTTGCAAACACCAGTTTCCCAAAAATCGGGCGCGCGGCTGGAATCCATCGACTTGATGCGCGGGCTGGTCATGGTGGTCATGGCGCTCGACCATGTTCGCGATTTCTTTTCGAGCTACAATTTCGAGCCCACCGACCTCGAAAAGACCAACGTCCTCCTGTTCCTCACCCGCTGGATCACGCATTACTGTGCCCCAACTTTCATGTTTCTCGCGGGCACGTCGGCCTTCCTCTACGGCAATCGCGGGCGGACAAAGGGCGAATTGTCCCGCTTCCTCTGGACACGCGGTTTATGGCTGGTCGTCCTCGAATTGACCTGGGTTCGGTTCGGCTGGACCTTCAACCTCAACTTTCTTTCCGCCAACGGGGGCGCGACCATTTGGGCCATTGGCTGGTCCATGGTGGCGCTGGCCGGATTGGTTTATTTGCCCATGACCGCGATCGCCGCTGTCGGGTTGGGCATGGTCTTTCTGCACAACACTTTGGACGGCGTGTCACCGGATGCTTTCGGCTCGTTGGGCTGGTTTTGGCGAATTCTCCACGCGGGCGGCCCCTTTCCGACGTGGAATGGCGGCTCATTTTCCGCGTCCTATCCGTTGATACCGTGGATCGGCGTGATGGCCAGCGGTTACGTTTTCGGGCAGCTCTACACCTGGCCCGCCGGGCGACGCCAAAAGTGGTTGCTTTCGCTCGGTGCCGCGATGATCGCGCTATTTTTGATATTGCGCCTGCCGAACCTTTACGGCGACGCCTCCCGCTGGTCGCCGCAACCGAACCCCGTGTTCAGCGTGTTTTCCGTCCTCAACTGCACCAAGTATCCGCCTTCCCTGCTTTACCTGCTGATGACCCTCGGTCCGGTGATGTGCCTGCTTTGCCTTTTCGAGCGCGTCCGCACCGAGCCGATCCGTCCGCTGCTCGTGTTTGGCCGGGTACCGATGTTTTATTATCTGCTCCACCTGCCGTTGATTCACGGGCTCGCACTTTTGGTGGAATCGCTATTGGGCAAGCACGACGCCGTCAAGCTGCTGGCCGGCTCCTCTCCCTTCACCAGCCTGCCCGCGGATTACGGCTTCTCGCTCGGCGTGGTCTATTTCGTCTGGGTGGCAATCATTTGCGCGCTCTATTTGCCCTGCCGCTGGTTCATGAACTTGAAGGCCCGCCGGCGTGATTGGTGGCTCAGCTATTTGTGAGGTTGGTTTCGGCGGCCTGTTGGCAAAATCTTGCTCCCGTCGCCCGAAAGATTTGGCCAAGCTCGCGTGACGGGAGCATGTTCCGTTTGCGGAGGAAAATGGGTTAACCAAAGGATGGAGAAAGCAGGCGGGGCCAATTAATTTCAGAATATATAATTTGTATTGAACAATCAAAATGAGTTGCTTTTTCTAACCCCTTCGGTACGTTGCGCCTTGCGAATTGACCGGCACGAAGTGTCTCCATCGCTGTTCAGCAGTTTTCACTCCATTCTCTATTTAAGGATTTTCTTGTCGGATTGATGGATCGATGACCAAAACCACCAGGCAACTTCCGGAATTGTGCAAGGTGCGCCTCGAAATGATCGAGGCGGGCGGGCGCTTGTGCCAGTTGATCGGCATGCCCCGCAGCATAGGCCAGATTTACGGGTTGCTGTTTTTCTCTCCCGAGCCGCTTTCCCTGGACGAAATCACCGCACTGCTCGGCATCAGCAAGGCCAGCGCCAGCACTGGCACCCGCGTGCTGGTCGCCTGGACCGCCATCCGTCCTGTGTGGGTGCCGGGCGACCGCCGGGATTATTTCGAGGTGGTTGAGGATTTAGCCGCCTCGTTGCGGAACGTTTTGGCCAATTTCGTCCGGCCCCGCATCACCTCGTCGGGCAAACGCCTCGGCTCGCTCGCCTCCACGCTGGCCGAGGACAAGGCCGCCGGCCGCTTGACCGACGAGGAATTCGAGCTCTGCACCCGCCGGCTCGGCAACCTTTCCCGCATGCAAGCCCGGCTCGACAAAATCGCGCCGCTGGCCGAGAAATTTTTGTAACGCGACCCTTTTTCCGGTTGATGAAGTTCATCGATCTCGAGTCCCAATATCGCCAGCTTGGCCCCGCGATTGACGCGGGCATCCGCCGGGTGCTCGAGCATGGCCAGTACATCATGGGGCCGGAAATCGCCGAGTTGGAGCGCCAGCTCGCGGCCTACGCGGGAATGAAGCATTGCCTGACGGTGGCTAGCGGCACGGACAGCCTGGAGATCGCGCTGCGGGCGCTAAAGATCGGTCCGGGTGACGAGGTGATCACGGTTCCTTTCACCTGGATCAGCACGGCGGAGGTGGTCGCGCTGGTGGGGGCGAAAACGGTCTTCGTGGATATTGAGCCGGCGACCTACAATATTGACGTCGATCAGATCGAGGCCGCGATCACGCCGCGCACGAAGGCGATTCTTCCCGTCAGCCTTTTCGGCCAGATGCCGGACTATGACCGTATCAACGCCATCGGAGTGAAACATGGCATCCCGGTTATCGAGGACGCGGCGCAAAGTTTCGGGGCCACGCAACGAGGGCGTCGCAGTTGCGGAGTCACGGCCATCTCCAGCACCAGTTTCTTTCCGGCCAAGCCGCTTGGCTGCTACGGCGATGGCGGCGCGCTGTTTGTGGCCGACGACGCGCTCGCCGACGCGATGGGAGCGATCCGCAATCACGGCGGCTTGCGGCGGCACCACCATACGCTGGTGGGAATGAACGGCCGTTTCGACACGATTCAAGCGGCGGTGTTGCTGGCGAAACTTCCCACGTTCGAGGAGGAAGTGGCGGCCCGCGCGCGTATCGGCGCCCGTTACTCGGAGCTTTTGCGCGATTTCTGCGTGGTTCCGGAAATTGCCCCCGGCAACACGCATGTGCATGCCCAATACACCATTCGCGTGCCGGACCGCGATGCGCTGGGCGCGAGTTTGAAGGCCAAGGGAATTCCCACGGCGGTTTATTATCCCAAGTGCCTGCACGAGCAGCCGGTGTTTGAGAATCTCGGTTACCGGTTGGGTGATTTTCCAGTCTCCGAGCGGGCCGCGACGGAGGTAATCAGCCTGCCGATGCACCCGTTTCTTTCGGCAGCCGACCAGGATATGATCGTGGCGGCGGTGCGCGAGGCGGTTGGCAAGGCGGCGGAGGTGACGCGATGAAGTATCTCGTCACCGGTGCGGCTGGCTTCATTGGCTATCATCTCGCGCGGCGTTTGCTGGATCGCGGCGACGAGGTGATCGGCCTCGACAACATCAACGATTACTACGATGTCCGCCTGAAGCACGCGCGCCTCGCGGGCTTGGAGGGGCGAGCCGGTTTCGAGTTTCTCAAATTGGATTTGGCGGACCGCGCAGGCATGGAGGAGTGCTTCGCCAAACACCAGCCGGAGCGCGTGGTGCATCTGGCCGCGCAAGCGGGCGTGCGCTACTCCCTCACCAATCCGCGTGCCTATGTGGACAGCAACCTTGTGGGCTTCGTGAACATTCTGGAGGGTTGCCGACATCACGAGGTGAGGCATTTGGTGTATGCCTCATCCAGTTCGGTGTATGGCGCGAACACGCAGATGCCCTTCTCGATCCATCACAATGTGGACCATCCGGTCAGCCTTTACGCCGCCACCAAGAAGGCGAACGAGCTGATGGCGCATTGCTACAGCCATCTTTATCAAATCCCGACGACCGGCCTGCGATTCTTCACCGTTTACGGACCGTGGGGCCGGCCCGACATGGCGCTCTTTCTTTTCACCAAGGCGATTTTGGAAGGCCGTCCCATCGATGTCTTCAACGAAGGGAAGATGCAAAGGGACTTCACCTACGTTGACGACATCATCGAGGGGGTGGTTCGCACGGCGGACCATGTCGCGGCACCGAATCCCGCGTGGTCGGGAACTGATCCGGATCCCGGCACGAGCAAGGCGCCGTATCGCATCTACAACATTGGCGGCAGCCAGCCGGTGGAATTGATGCGGTTGATCCAGGTGCTGGAGACCGCCTTGGGCAAGAAGGCGGAATGCCGCATGTTGCCGATGCAGCCGGGCGATGTGCCGGCAACCTACGCGGATGTGGCGGATCTCGAAAGCGACGTCGGTTTCAAACCGCGCACCGCGATTGAGGAGGGGGTCGGCGCCTTCGTGAGATGGTACCGCGAGTTTTACCCGGACGGGCAACCGGCCTAATTTCGTCGCAAGGATAATTTGAAGATCAGCGTATTCGGGCTGGGTTATGTGGGGGTGGTGACGGCGGCGTGCTTCGCCAAGGAGGGGCACACCATCGTGGGCGTGGATGTGTCGGCCGCGAAGGTCGATCTGGTGAACGCGGGCCAGACGCCGATCATCGAGGATCAAGTTGGCGAGTTGGTGCGCGAGGCCGTGGCGAACGGACGATTGCACGCCACGCTTGACGCCGCAAAGGCAGTGGCGGAAACGAGCCTGGCCATTGTCTGCGTCGGCACGCCCTCACGACCGGACGGCTCGCTGGACCACCAGTTTGTCGGCCAGGTGATCGGGCAGATCGGCGCGGCGCTGCGGGATCGTAAAACCCCCTTTTTCGTTGTGGTGCGCAGCACCATGCTGCCGGGCACGATGCGGGATCTGGTCCTGCCACTCCTGGAGAAAAGCAGCGGGCGGCCGGCGGGCGAGGGCTACGAGGTGGTGTTCCATCCCGAGTTTCTTCGCGAGGGCACTTCGGTCGCGGATTTTTATCATCCGCCCAAAATTGTTGTGGGCGAGCGCGTGCCCGGCGGCGGAAAGGCCGTGCTGGATCTCTACGCGGAAAAGATCGAGGCGCCGCGGATCGTTTGTGCCATCGATGTGGCGGAGATGGTGAAGTATTGCGACAATCTTTACCACGCCCTGAAGGTCACGTTTGCCAACGAGATCGGGCAGTTTTGCCATGCGCACGGGCTCGACAGCCGGGAGGTGATGCGCATCTTCTGCGAGGACAAAAAGCTGAATCTTTCCGCGCGCTACTTGCGGCCCGGGTTTGCCTTCGGCGGCTCGTGTTTGCCGAAAGACTTGCGCGCATTCCTCTCCACAGCACGGCAGCGGCATCTCGCCTTGCCCATGCTGGACGGGATTCTTCCCAGCAACACGCGCCAGATCGAGCGCGCGCTTGAAATGGTCCTCGCCAGGGGCGCGCGCCGCATCGCGCTATACGGGATCGCCTTCAAGCCGGGCACCGACGATTTGCGCGAAAGCCCCTTGGTCGAGCTCGCCGAGCGCCTGTTGGGCAAGGGGAAGCAACTGGTGATTTACGACGAGAAGGTGCAGGTGGCCAAATTGGTGGGGGGGAACAAGTCGTACGTCGAACAGAAACTTCCGCACTTGGCGGAATTGCTGGTGGATCGCGTCGAGGCGATCAATGGCTGCCAGCTTGTGCTGTTGGGACACCCCGCAAGCCGCGAACTGATGGACTCGTGGCGGGCCGCCGGTTTGCAGATTT
>CAZMLP010000770.1:0-4246 GCA_964566745.1 uncultured Verrucomicrobiota bacterium
TGTGCCATCCGCTCCCGGCGCCCCTTTCGCGTAGAAGGAAGTTTTGATCCGGGCGTCGGAACCGAATTGATCCAACGCCAGCGCGGCGGTGAATAGCTTGGCGTTCGACGCGGGCTTGAGCAGCTTGCCGGAATTTTGCTCGAACCACACCGTGCCCGAGACCAGTGACACCACCTTGATGCCCCACGCGGCGGCGGCAAAACGCGGCTGGCTCACCCGCGCGGCCAGTTGCTTTTGGAGACCGGCCAGCGTGGCCTTGGCGGCCGGTGGCGCCGCGCCTTGCGCGATTACCGTCATCACTAGCAACGCGGCCAGCCAGGCGCTGCCTGGGCGCGCCAACGCACAGCGCGGGCCGGCGAGCCCCGGGCCGATTGGCGCCGAATATGCCCCTTTGATCATGAATTTTTTGTCGAGCATGGCGTTCAAGTTTTTTTTGCTAATTTGTGCCGGAAGTCATATTGGAGTCGCTGTGCGAGCATTGGAACCGCCCGACACACATTTCGTCAACGCCGCGCAGGGCTGGTTGGATCTCGGGAACACCCGCGAGGCGCGCGCCGAGTTGCAACGCGTCTCCGCCGCGGCAAACCAATTGCCCGAGGTGATCGACGCGCGCTGGCGCGTTTGCGCCGCCGAGAAGGACTGGCCAAGCGCCCTGCACATCGCCCGCGAATTGATCCGCCGCGCGCCGCTATTGCCGGACGGCTGGCTGAACCAATCCTTCAGCCTGCACGAGCTGAAGCGCACGCAGGAGGCGTGGGATTTCCTGCGCCCGGTCGCCAAGCGGTTCCCTGACAACTGCACCATCGCCTACAATCTCGCCTGTTACGCCTGCCAGTTGAACGAGCTGCCCGAGGCAAAGGACTGGTTGAAGCGCGCCATTGACCTGCGGAACAAGGACGAGATCAAGCGAATGGCACTGGCGGACGCCGACTTGGCGCCCCTGCGCGAGTTTATTCAAGGGTTGTAAGCGGCGCGTTCCCGCACATTACGCCGCGCCACTCGTTGCAATTCCAACCGCCCGCAAATTTTCGCACAACACCCCCACTTCCTTCTCTTTGTGGGCGGCAGTAAAGGTCACGCGCAGCCGCGCCTGGCCGCGCGCGACCGTGGGATAACGCACTGCCGGGACGAACACACCACGCTCGCGCAACCCCGCCGCAAGGGTCATGGCGCGGGTCTCGTCACCAACAGGAATGGGAATGATCGCGCTCCCCGTGCTGGAGGGCGCCGCACTGCCGAATCCACGCTGGAATTGCGCGACGCGCTCCCACAACTGGCGGCAACGCTCCTCGCCCGCCGGTGATTGCACGAGCCGCACCGCGGCGGTCGCGGCAGCGGCGGTCGCGGGGGTTGGCGCCGTGGAAAAAATGAAGCTGCGGGCGCGGTTCACGAGATAGTCCGTGAGCACGCGCGAGCCGCAGACGTAACCGCCCGCCGAGCCCAGTGCCTTGCCCAAGGTGCCCATCTGCACCTCCACGCGACCGATGATGCCCGCCGACTCGATCAAACCGCGCCGGTTCACGCCATACAGGCCGGTGGCATGCGCCTCGTCCACCATCAGCCAGGCCCCATGCCGCTCTTTCAACTCGACCAGCTCGCGCAACGGGGCCTGGTCGCCATCCATGGAAAACACACTCTCGGTGATGACCAGCACGCGCGGGCGTTTCGCTGCGGGACCGGCTTTGCCGGCGATGCCATCCGTCCACGCGAGGATTTCCGCCAAGTCGTTCAGATCGTTGTGGGCAAACACGCGCAGTTTCGCGCCGGAGAGCCGGGCGGCGTCCACGATGCTGGCATGCACCAGCTTGTCGAGCACCACAATGTCGTCCCGCGAGAGCAGCGCCGTGATTGTGCCCACCGCAGTGGCGTAACAGGACGTAAACGTGAGCGCCGCTTCAGTCCCTTTCCACGCGGCCAGGGTTTCCTCCAACTCATGGTGCGGCGCGAGCGACCCGCAGATCAACCGCGCCGCCCCGGAACCCGCGCCGAATTTTTCAATCGCGTCCGTGGCGGCGGCTTTGAGGGCTGGCTCATTGGCCAGGCCGAGGTAATCATTCGAGGAAAAATTCAGGCACTCACGGCCCCCGATCACGATGCGCGGCGCCTGCGGGGAATCCACGCGGCGCAACTCCCGATAAAGACCCGCGGTGCGCAACTCGTCCAGCCGCCCCGCAAGCTCCTGGTCAAACTCGTTCACGCGGGGAGGGAGAGGCTTCCGCCTGGAGCCGTCTTTTCATGTCGATGTAAGCGGCATGGATGAGCTGCGTCAGGGCCACCACGTCGATTTGGGTCCCCGGCGTGAGCTTTACGTGGCGCATGCGCTTGCCATCGCCTTCCATCAAATGCGCCGGGTCCGGCAGCGCCGAACCTTGGAAAAACCCCACGTTGACGTGGGCCTTGAACGCGTTGACATAACCAAAGGCCGCGTCCTCCGCGCATGCGGTCGGGTGTCCATCGTGCAACAGCTCGTGGACATCGTCGACACATCCCCGCATGACCTCGAACCAGCGCCGCGCAATGACTCCGAACTCGCCCGGATGCTCCTTCCACCAGGCGGCGACAGCCGGATCATGCCTGGCGGAATTTGGGAAAAGAAAAAGCTGACTCATGGCCATCACCCGCTCACCCGGGCTCGACTGCCCATTCGCCATCGATCATCGAGGCAATAACCGGTCCCCGATGGGAAACAATAGCCTCGACCACTTTTTCCGGCGCGTCATGGAATGGTATCGCAATCAGGTCGGCGAGGGAGCCGGGTGTCAATTCACCGATTAACCCCTCCTGTCCCAGCGCGGACGCCGCGTTCACCGTCACCATGCAAAGCAGGTCTTCCGGCGGGACACCCGGCTGCGCGGTGGCCAGCGCCCGCATTTCGTCGAAAAGATTTAACTCCATTTTCTGACCGCGTTTCTTCAACACGCTGACGAGGCTGTCCGTCCCGAGGCAGACATTGACGCCCGCTGTCGTCAACTCTTGCAGGGGAAACGGCTGGTGCTTGAAATAGGCGTGGCTGCGGGGGCAATGGACCACATGCGCGCCGCGGCGGGCGAGCAAATCGGCATCCCCGGCGGTGAGATAATTCACGTGAATTGCCAGCAGATTCGATCCCAGCAAACCGTTACGCTCGGCATGTTTGACCGGCGATCCCAGGCCGCAATCTGACACGTCCCGTTGCGGCTTCAACCATTCATACAAATCGCCGCGCCGGTGCGTGAACATGTCGAACTCCGGCGCGGACTCGGCAATGTGAGTCGAGAGCCGCCACCCGCGCTCGCCCGCGACGCGCGCGGAGAGGCGCAGCAACTCGGGCGTGGTGGAATAGGGCGCGTGCGGGGAGAGGCCGAAGGAACCGCGCGGGCTGCGCAGACTATCGATGCGGATGACGTTCTCGTTGAGGATTTCCAGCGGCGGACGGCGACTCTTCACGCCGGTCATTTCGAGAAACGAATGGACGCGCAGCGGCGTGGCGGTCTGAACCTCGGGAAGCAACTCGGGCACGGCCTCGGTGTCCGCCACAGTGGTGACGCCGTTGCGCACGAGCATGCGGGCCCCGTTCAGCCAGGATTGCGCGTACTCCGAGTAGAGACAGTCGGACTTCAACTCGGTGAGCGCCATGATCCAGTCCGTGAAGGATTTGGTGGGCGCGACCTGGCCGAAGAAATCCGTGTAATCGAGGTGACAATGGGCGTTGACCAAGCCAGGCAGCAACGCCACCTCGCCAAGATCGCGCGCCCGGCCCTTGCCGGCAGACGGGAGATCACGCCACCGCCCGACAAAACTGATCCGGCTGCCGGTCACCTCGACCGCGCCGTCCTCAATCGGCGGCCCGGAGACCGGCACCACCGCTCGCGCGCGCAAAATCATGAAAATTCAAGAAAACAGATCATGCGTTGCACGCGGGCGACAGAATTGACGGCAACGCTGGCGCGTTTCCAGCCGCCTCAATCCGCTTCCAGCGCGGCTTCCTGCCGGCTGCGCTTGCCGCGGGCGGCGTTCTTGTGCTTGGTGGCTTTCACCTTGCTGTGGCGCTTGCGGATCTGTTGCTCAATCTTTTTGGTGACTACGTCAATGGCGGTGTAGAGATCGCGCTCCTTGTCCTCGGCAAAAAGGTCATTGCCACGCACACCGATGCGAATGGAGCACTTGAATTGCTTCTCGGGCACGCGGGTGTGGTCATGCTCGAGAATCACGCGGGCGTCGATCAGCCAGCGGTCGATGTGCTCAAGCTTGTCAATGCGGTCGAGCA
>CAZMLP010000771.1:0-2694 GCA_964566745.1 uncultured Verrucomicrobiota bacterium
GATTCTGCCGTCATGTGGGCGCGGATGTGCCGCCCGCAGGCGGGAAGGGACGGGAAGAAGAAACGGGCCTCGGCCGGGGCGCGAACCTGTTCGGATCGGCGGTTAGGAAGTTGCCGGAGCGGGGTGGTTGGGCAGGCTTACAAAGAAAGTCGCGCCCTCGCCGGGGCGGGCATCGGCCCGGATGCGTCCACCGTGGCGGTGAATGATCCGCTGAACTGTGGCCAGGCCAACTCCCGTGCCGGCGAAATCCTCATCACTGTGGAGGCGCTGAAACGGCAGGAAGAGCTTGTCGGCATAGCGCATGTCAAAACCCGCGCCGTTGTCCTTGACAAAAAAAGTGATAAATCCCGCTTCGCATCCGGTTTGCCCGAACTCAACGCGGGCCCGCTCGGTCTTCTCGGTGTATTTCCAGGCGTTGCCGATCAAATTTTCCAGGACGGCCCGCAACAAGCTGGCATCGCCGTTCACTTCCAGCCCGTTGGTGACAACGAACTCCACCTCCCGGCCGGACTCGACCGTCGCGTAACGCCCGGCGATCTCGCTAACAAGGGCGCTTAAATCCACCGTCTCGCGGCACAATTGGGCGCGGGAGAGCTTGGCCAGGCGCAGCAGATCGTCGATGAGCCGGGCCATGCGGGCGGTCTCGGCGCGCACGCGCGTAATGTGCTCCCAGGCGCGATCGTCGAGCGCGTCATGGCATTCTTCCGCGAGCAGGCCGACAAACCCGCTCACCGCGCGCAACGGGGCCCGCAAATCGTGCGAGACCGAGTAGGAAAAAGCCTCCAAATCGCGATTCGCCAGTTCCAATTGGGCTGTGCGCTCCTGCACCCGGCGCTCCAAGTCCATGTAAAGTTGCACATTTTCCATGGCCACGGAAACGGTGTTGGCCAACGCTTGCAATAACTCCACCTCCTCGTTGGAGGCGCGGTGTCGCGTTGCCCAATAGTTGCCTATCGCGCCGATCGGGGCCTCGGGCCGAATTGGCACCATCACCAGACTTTTTACAAAGGTGGGTCGATATGCATCCGACGGAATTCGTGAATCCGAAAAAATGTCCTCAATCGCCACCGGCTCTTTGTTCAACATCACCCATCCGCTGATGCAGGTGGACATGGGGAATCGTTGCCCTTTCCACAACGGGGCAATGGCATCCTCGTCCGCGTAATGGCATTTGTCCCCGTCTCGCAGGACGAAGGTCGCCCCGTCCGCGCCGGTGAGTTCGCGCGCCGCGCGCCGGACAACCGTCATGATCGCCCCCAAATCTTTCGCCAGGGAAAGCTCTTGCACCGCCTGCACGAGCCGTCGCATTGCATGGTTATGGCGTTCCATAGGCTCCAAATTGACCGCCCCGTTAAATCGCCGCAAGGCCGGGATTAGCTGCCAAAGTTTCTCCTTGGAAACGTGGTCACTGGCCCCGGCTCGCAGCCGCTCGGCCACCTCCCTTTCGCTCGCCGAGCTGGAAACAAAAATAAACGGGACCGAAGGAAACCTCGCCTGCCGGATGCCGAGCGCTGCCATTCCGCTGAAACCGGGCACACCGCTGTCCGAAAGAATCACATCGGGATGTTCGCGGGCCAAGGCCGCGAGAAACTCCGCGCCGTTCTTTGCCCGCGCGACTTGCGCCTCGAGCCCGCTTTTTTTCAATTCGGTCTCGACGAGCAAGGAGTCGTGCTCGTTGTCCTCCAAATGCAGAATCCGCAGCTTGTTCATGGTCAACACGTAATGTTGGAACGACAGCTTAGTGCAAGGATGATTGCCTCATTAACCTAGCTCTAAGAATCGGCATTGCAAGGGGCAATGGAAAGATATTTTGTGAAATTTTTTCACGCATTGGCCCGGCGGGCGCTCATTTTCCGGAGATCTCTTTTGCGTTTGCGGTGTTTGATAAATTGCAACATCATGACGCCCATGCGTTCGCGAGCGATATTGGTTGTGTCTCTCGTGGTCAACGTCGCCTTGACCGGGGGGATAGTGTTCCTTTGGCCGCGTCCCAAACCGCGCGCCAAGCCGGCGTGGGAGGTCCGGGGCGAAACCGGTGAAAATGCCCCGGCAACGGTCTTCAAAACCAACATCGTCGTCAGCAAGGTGCTCCTCACGTGGAAGGAGATCGAGTCGCGCGATTACCCCACGTACATTGCAAATCTCCGGAACATTGGCTGCCCCGAGGCGACCATTCGCGATATTATTGTGGCCGAGATTAACCAGTGGTTCGCCCATCGCCGCGCCACCGAGGTTCTCACGGCCGACCAGCAATGGTGGCGGTTGGAGCGGGACCAGGAGGTGATCCGCGCCGCGATGGAGAAAATGAGCGCGCTTGAGCAAGAAAGGCGGGCATTGCTGGCGCGGCTGCTCGGGCCGAATTGGGAGCAAGGGACCAGCGTTGCCTCCATGATGCCGACAGGGGTGGCCTTGAATGGACCGGTGCTTGGCGCGCTCTCCGACGACGCCAAGAAGTCGGTCAATGACATAAACAATCGTTCCCGTGAACGATTAAACAGCTACTATGAGGAAGTGACGAAAGCGGGGCGGCAACCAGACCCCGCGGAAGTGGCGCGAATCAACCAGCAGGCTCGCGCGGAACTGGCGCAGGTGCTCGATGCGGCCCAATTGGAGGAGTATCTCTTGCGTTATTCCGACACCGCGAACGAAATGCGCCGCAATTTGCAAGGGGTGAATATTTCGCCGGACGAGTTC
>CAZMLP010000772.1:0-3137 GCA_964566745.1 uncultured Verrucomicrobiota bacterium
GTCTTGCCGGTCCGTTTCTGGATCCGCCCGACCAATTCATCCTCTTTTCCCTCCGCGTATTGGAGGTCGTCATCCGTGAGGCTGGCGAATTTCTGCTTCAATTTGCCCTTGGCAATGTTCCAGTTGCCCTTCATTTGGAGCGTGTTCATAAGATTTCGCTTTTAGTTGTTTTTCCACCCTGTAATTGGCGGCTTAGTTACTCTGGCAAACCGTGTGCCGGAATGAAAAATCGCGCTTCTTGCGCGGCCAGGAGGATTTCCAACACTTTCGGGGCCTTGTATCCTTGTTCGTATTGCAAATTGCAACGCGTTGAAAAACGGGCGAGTTGCAAGGTGCACAAGCCTGTGATCAACCAAGGGGATGTGTTCTAAGAAAACCCTGATAATCGAGGTACAACTTCGGGGCAGCAGGCGCGGCATGTCGCTAGCTGAACAAGTGGCATGAAGATCGAAAGGCAGAGAGACAAGAGCCACCATAATGGTCATTCTGGGAAATCGGGGAGCGACATGCACGCCACTCGCAACACCCTGCCGCTGGCCACGCGGCAAACCGCCGTGCAATTGCTCAACCGGACGGTCGCTGAATTGACTGATCTGTTTGCGCGGATAAAGCAAGCGCACTGGAATTTGCGTGGTTTGTCCTTCATCGGGTTGCACAAACTCCTGGACGAGTTTGCTGCTGGCACTCTCACCCACATCGATGCCGTGGCGGAGCGCGCCACCGCGCTGGGCGGGGTGGTGGAGGGGACCTTGCGCGAGGCGGTGAAGGGGTCACGGCTGGACCGCCAAGAGGAGCCACCGTCAAGGAGCGGCCAGACCGACTGGATTCACGAGCTGGCTGACGCGCATGCCGAGGCCAGTACCCACGTCCGCGAGGCGGTGAAGATCTTAACGGACGCGGAGGACTTTGGCACCGCCGATCTCCTGACTGATGTGCTGAAACACGTGGAAAAGCAGCTTTGGTTGCTGGAAGCGCACATTCAAAAATAGCCCCTCAATCGAAAATCCTATGTTATACACACTGGCTGTCATACTGGTCATTGCCTGGCTGCTCGGGCTGGTCTCTTCTTACACCATGGGAGGCTTCATCCATATTCTCCTAGTGGTCGCCATAATCGCCGTTCTGGTGCGCATAATTCAGGGCAGAAGCGTGTAGGCGTCCGCGGACGAGATGTTCCCGATTTCCCTATAACCAATTAATTGAAACATCCTATGAAGAAACATGCGAACACAGTGGAGGCGGCACCCGACATTAACAGCTTGATTGAGGACGCGAAAGCGCTCCTTGCCGCCACAGGACACGTGGCGGAGGACAAAGTCGTCGAGGCCCGCCAACGACTGGAGGCGGCATTGGAACGCGGCGCGGAAACGCTGGAGGGCTGGCAAGACCGGGCCGTCGCGGGCGCAAAGGCGGCGGACACGTGCATTCGCGACCATCCGTATCACGCCATCGGCATTGCCTTTGGCGCGGGCGCCTTTGTGGCTTATTTGATGGCGCGCCGCTAAAAGGATCAACCAATGGACTCTCCGGTTGGCAATATCGAACAGCTGGCCGGGACCTTGAAACGTCTGCTCGGCCGGTTGCTCGCCATCGGCGGAAACCGGCTCGAGCTCTTTTTGGTGGAGGTGCAGGAGGAGCGGGACCGTGTTCTCCGGGCGCTCTTTCTCGGAATGGGCGCGGCGGTGCTCGGGCTGCTTGCGGGAGTCACCTTGACCGTCGCGGTGGCGGTGTTCTTCTGGCAAAAGTCACCCATCGTCGCCTTGCTGGTGCTCGCTCTCGTTTACGCCCTCGGTTGCGCGGGGTTGTGGATTGCCTTCCTGCGGTTGCAGCGCGACTGGAAAACACTGCCCGACACAATTGAGCAATTGCGAAAGGACCGCGAATGCGTGGAACAAAGGCTCCGGTGATTCCCATTGCCTTGCACAAGCAACTGCTGGTGATGGAGTGCGAGGTGAATCGCGCCCAACTGCGGCAGGACTGGCGCGGGCTAAAGCAAGAAATGGCGGGACTCAGGACCCGCGCTTCCGCCGCGGGAATGATGGCGGGTAAGGCGGCGCTTTTGGGAATCGCGGGATACCTGTCCGCCCGCATGCTACGAAGCGGTGGCCGGGGACATGCCGGCAGGCATTTTCAAGACCGGCCGGCAAGGGCGGGAGGGTCTTGGTGGCCGGTCATCGTCAATGGAGCCCGCCTGGGCATGGCCGCGTGGAAGCTGTTCCGCCGGTGAACGGTTTTTTTCAGGACCATTATGCGCGACTTGCGGGTTGCCTTGTTGATTTTCTGCTGTTTGTCGGGGCTGGCTTCGCGAGCCCTCGGACAAATCGACCCGGTCCATCGGAATCTTTTGGAGCTGGGGTACGATCAGCCGCTCCGCGGACACGGTCCGCAGGGAATATACGCTTATTACTATTACAACAATCCGGAGATCGCTGGAACTAACGTGACTTTGCGCGCCGCCATTGCGCCTGTGTATCTCGACAGCGAGATCGGTTTCAAGCAACTGATCTCGCCTTACACGGACTTGGGCATCGGGCTTTACGGAGGCGCGTTCAGCGATGATTTTTTTGAGGTGCGGCAGGGAAATTTTGTCCAGCAGGAGAGCTTTAACGGATACGGGGGAGGCTCGGCATTGAGCATTTATCAATTGCTTAATCCGGGAATGCTCATCCCGTTAAACGCCGTCTTGCGGGGCGGTTTTCGGTACACCACGTACGACAAGACGGACGAGACGGCCAGCAACTTTGAGGTGCCAGATGATCGTGTCACCGGTTTTACCCGGGTGGGCCTGCGGTTGGCCGGGAAAGAGCCCATTCTTTACCCGGACCTCGGCCTGGAGCTGTCCTTCTGGTATGAGCGGCAATGGCGACTGCAGCACGGTTATTATGGCTTCTCAAATGACCGGAGCGTCAACGGGACTGCCGACCTCTATTGGGTTTACGCGGGAATAAACTATTCCTGGACCAATATCGGCCATCGTGTGTCCTTCGCGGTGACCGCGGGCGGATCGGGAGACGTGGACCGGTTCAGTGCCTGGCGGCTGGGCGGGGTTTTGCCGCTCGTCTCGGAGTTCGCGCTGGAGATACCAGGATATTATTACCAGGAGTTGACCGCCAGCCGGGTGGTGCACTTGCGCGCGA
>CAZMLP010000773.1:0-3114 GCA_964566745.1 uncultured Verrucomicrobiota bacterium
CATTTTCCGGAAAAAAAGGAACGAATCCTGAACCGGATCAAGGCCATGCGCGGTGGCAAATTGAACGACCCAAACTTTGGTTCGCGCATGCGCGGCGACGGTATTTTCGCGGAGCAGATAAAAAACCTGTTCCTGGTGGCGTGCCGCAAGGCAGGGCTGGATCGCGGCGGACCGGAAGTCTCCACGGCTGCCTTCCGCCGCCCCGGTGGCCGGCAAATGACCCTGTTCGAGATGTGAAGGCGGAGCGTGCGAACAGTCCGTAAAAAAACCATGAATGCCGCCGCTGAAAGAAATTTTGGTTTTGGGCGAAACGGCGGCGTCCATGGTTTTTAACGGACTGCCAAGAGGTCTTTTCGCTTTCCCGCATGAGGATGATGTCGTTTTTTCATCCTGCCCGTCTGGTCCCGGATGAATTTCCTTTCGCCCGCGCGAGTCAGTTGAGCGTGCGTTCCGCGCCCGGCATCCCCTGAACGGGGGGTTGCTCGCGCCTTGACGCGTTCCGGGCAAAAACATATCTGTTGTCGAACCGTTGCTTTCAATAACCATGCAAGACCATTCTTCCCACTCCACACGGCGCGAATTCCTCAAAACCTCCACCGCCGCGCTGGGTGGGGTGGTCGCGGCGAACCTCAGCCTGATGCCGCGTCTCGCGGCCCAGACCGACAAGACGCTCAAGGTCGGCCTCATCGGTTGCGGCGGGCGCGGCTCCGGGGCGGCCAGCCAGGCCCTTCACGCGGACAAAAATGTCGAACTGACCGCCATGGGCGACGTGTTCGAGAACCAGTTGCAAAACAGCCTCACAACCTTGAAAAAGGAAATTGAGGAGAAGGTGAAAGTCGAGCCGGCCAACATGTTTGTCGGCCTCGACGCCTACGAAAAAGTGCTGGCGAGCGATGTGGATGTGGTGATCCTTGCCACGCCGCCCGGTTTTCGGCCCATTCATCTGAAGGCGGCGGTCGCCGCCGGAAAGCACATTTTTTGCGAGAAACCGATGGCCACGGACGCGCCCGGCCTGCGCTCGGTGCTCGAGTCCGTGGAGGAATCCAAGCGCAAGAAGATCGCCCTGGTCGCGGGCTTTTGCTGGCGTTACGACACCCAGCGCCGCGAGATTTTCCGGCGGATTCACGAGGGGCAGATCGGGGATTTGCGGGCGATGTATTCCACATACTACACCGGCCCGGTGAAGCCGATGCCGACCGCCGACAAGCGCCAGCCGGGCGAGACCGACCTCCATTGGCAGTTGCGCAACTGGTATAATTTCACCTGGCTCTGCGGCGACAGCCTCGTCGAACAGGCGGTCCACAGCGTGGACAAGATCATGTGGGCGATGCATGACGAGCCGCCAGTCAAGTGCGTGGCTGTGGGCGGTCGTCAAGTGCCGGCCAACGGCGGCAACATCTACGACCATTTCGAAGTGAACTACGAGTTCAAGAACGGCCTGCGCGCCTTCATGGGCTCGCGCCAGCAGAGCGGTTGTTACTTCCAAAACGCCGACTATATCATTGGCTCCAAAGGCCAGGGATTCATTGGCGGCCGTTGCGAGATCACCGGGGAGACCAACTGGCGGTATCGCGCCGAGACGCCGGACAAGGACATGTACCAGATCGAGCACGACGAGTTGTTCGCCAGCATCCGCAAGGGCGAGCCGATCAACAACGGCGACCGCATGTGCACCAGCACGATGGCCGCGCTGATGGGCCGCATGGCCGCTTACACGGGCCAGGAGATCACCTGGGAGCAGGCAATGAACTCCGAGGAGCGGCTGGTGCCGGAGAAGTTTGACTGGGACATGAAGATCGACGTGCCGCCGATCGCGATTCCGGGCATCACCAAGTTCATTTGATTTGCTTGAACCTTTCCCGGCCATGAAACCCTCTTTGGACCGCCGCTCGTTTCTCAAATCCGCCGGCGCCGCCTTCGCGGCTCTCACGCTGGCGCAAAATCTCGCGCCCGCCGCCGAGGTCACGCCGGTAAAGAAGCGTGAGATCCGCAAGGCGATCATGTGGGGCACAGTCGGCGTGAAGGGAACGGTTTTGGAGAAAATGCGGCTCGTGAAAGCGGCGGGGTTCGAGGGGGTCGAGCCGAATGGCGGGATGGACGAGGACGAGGTCGTGAAGGCGCTGGAGGAAACCGGCCTCAAGGCGGCGAGTGTCTGCTGCCACACCCATTGGGCCAAGCCGCTTTCCTCGCCCGTGCCGGCGGTGCGCGAGGCGGGCCTGGAGGGATTGCGCATCTCCTTGCGCAACGCGAAGCGTTACGGCGCCACCTCGGTGTTGTTCGTCCCGGGTGTCGCGCGCGATGGCGTCTCCTACGAGGAATGCTGGAAGCGCTCCATCGAGGGCATCCGGCAGGTGACCCCTTTGGCCGAGGAGCTGGGAGTGGCCATAGCCATCGAGAACGTTTGGAACGATTTTATCACCGATGAAAAAGAGGCCGTCCGCTACCTGGAGGAGATCAATCACCCGTTCGTGAAATGGCATTTTGACGTTGGAAACATCATTTGGTACGGCGATCCGATTCTCTGGGTAAAGGCGCTGGGCAAACGAATCTCGCGCCTGCACATCAAGGAATACAGCCGGGACTTGGCGATGAAAAAGGATCGCTGGGCCGGCTTTGGCGCGAAGTTCACCGAGGGCGCCAACAACTGGGCGGGCATTATGAAAGCCTTGGACGAGGCCGGTTACGCGGGCGGCTGGGGCATCGCCGAGCAAGGCGGCGGAGACACCCCGGAGGGCCTGGCCGACTTGTCCCAGCGCATGGACAAGATATTCGCGAGTTAGCCGCCCGCTAACCGCGGAGTGGCTTGGGGCGCTTTATTCGGCGGCAGCGTGGGAAACATGCCTCCTGTGCGGGGAAGCGCCGACAAAATCGGCACAGCGCGCCTTTAACGCAACCGCCTCTCCCCCTTTGTCACTTTTCAGAACTGCAGGACAGGTTGGACCTTCAATAGCCGGCCCGGTCGAAAGGGGAACAACCATCAGGACTGTCGCTTCGTGGGCACGGCCCCGGCCCGCCCGCCGCGAGCCACTCCATGCCCGAGCATCATCCAAGTGTCATGTCCGCTCGTTCTCGGCCGCTTGATTGTACTTTTCCCGAGACAGTCGGAGACTTAAT
>CAZMLP010000774.1:0-3774 GCA_964566745.1 uncultured Verrucomicrobiota bacterium
AGGGCAGGGTGCTGGAGCCAGAGGTCGCGCAGTTTATCGGGAGTTAAAAGGGTGATCTGGGCCTCCGGGAACCGCTGCCGCAACCGTAGAAGGGCGGGGGTAGTCATGACGGCGTCCCCGAGCCAGTTCACGCTGCGAACGAGGATGCGGCTAGGCGAATCAGCCATAGGCTAACCGCCCTGCAAACCCCGTGCGGACGTCACATCCTCGTTTTGGCTCGTGAGCGGCGGCGGGGAGGACTGTCGGTGTTTGTAGGTCGCCTGCTTCCAACGATTGTGGACCCAAAACCAGTTCGCGGGATCGCGGCGAACCGCCATCTCAAAGGCGCGGTTCATGTCCCGCGTGATCTCTTCCACCGGCCGCGCCCGGCCGTTCACGCGCGTGGGAATTTCCCCGCCACATTCCAGCCGCCAGCGGCCTGGCGCGACGCGATGGCAAAATCCCGTGTGCAACGGGCAATCATATCGCAGGGCGAAAACCGCCGGCGCCGCGCTTGTCGAGCACTCGCGACCCAGAAACGGCAGGCGCAAGCCGCCGTCGCCCGCGTGCTGGTCCGCCAGCAAACCCAGCCAAAGGCCCGGCCTCGCCATCGCCGCTTTGAGCGCCGCCGCCTCGGTCCGCCGCTCAAAAAAAAGGCAGCCTGACCGGCGGCGGAACTCCTGCATCAGCCGGTTCAAGCCAGCTTGCTTTAAGCCGCGATACGTCGTCGCCATTTGGACACCCGGCGCAAACAGGTTCGCCCGCGCGTACAATTCAAAGTTGCCGAAATGGCCGATGGCAAGGACCCGGCTGACCGGCGGCGCCTTCGGATCGTGGCCGGTGAACTCCAGAATCTCCCGGATTTCGGCGTCAGTCATGTTCGCGGTGCGGATCGCGGAAAGAACATTCTCGCCGATCCGGCAAAAATTCTCCCGCGCCAGCGCCTTGATCTCCGCTTCGGACCGTTCCTTTCCAAAGGACTCCGTGAGGTTTAGGATCGCCACTTTGCGATGCCGCCCGTCAATCGCGTACGCCAGCGCGCCGCAACTCCGGCCAATCCGCGCCACCATCGCCAGCGGCAGATGCTGAAACGGGAACAACAGCAGCCGCGCCAGCCAATAGAGCAGAAAGTTCATGCCCTCACTTGAAACAAATCTGGCGGACGCAATCCTGAAAGTCCTTGGCCCCGCTGAGAATCTTGATCTCGACGCGCATGAAATAAATCGGCAGGTCGCGCCGGTCGATCTTCGGGAAGCGCACGGCGTCCTTCTGCGTGGTGATGATCATCTGCGCGTAACGCTTCTTGCCCCGGTTGATCACGTTAAGCAACTCCTGCTGGGAAAAGCGGTGATGGTCCGCGAAACGCTTCGCATACACCAGCTCGGCCCCGAGCTTCACCAGGCTTTGCTCGAAACTCTCTGGTTGGGCGATCCCGCTCAACGACCCGACTTTGCGGCCGTTCAGAAACTCCAGTCCATGCCGCTCCCCCGTGAAAACATCCTCGAAATAGAGGGGATGATGCACGCACTCAATGATGGGAACATTGGGATTGTGCTTGGTGATCCGGGCGCGCAGATGGGCGGTGTTTCCGTCGCTCTTGGTGATGAAGACGTAGCTGGCCCGCGCGATGTGCGAGACCGGCTCGCGCAAGGTGCCCCGCGGCAGCAGGTGCTCGTTGCCGAAAGGCTGCTGGCAATCGATCAACACAATGTCCCGGCGGCGCCCGCGGACCTTCCAGTATTGGAAGCCATCATCGAGCAACAGCGTGTCGCAACCGAACCGCTCGATCGCGTAACGGCCGCTTTTCACGCGATCCTTGTCCACCAGCACGATCACGTCCTTGAGGTTGGAGGCGAGCATGTAGGGCTCGTCCCCCGCGCTTTCGGAATCTAGCAACAATGACTTGCCATCGGAGACCACGCGCGGCGGGGTGCTGTCCTGCCGCAACAGCAGGAGATTGACGAGGCGGGTGCTCAACGGGGGCGGCTTGGACCGGTAACCCCGCGAAAGAATCGCCACCGTGCGCCCGGCATCCTGCAACTCGCGGGCAAACTTCTCCACCACAGGCGTCTTGCCGGTGCCGCCCACGGTGAGGTTGCCCACCGCGATCACCTGCACCCCAAGCGTGGTGTCGCGGAGGATGCGGAAGTTGTAGAGGGCGCGGCGCGCCTTGATGAGCGCGCGAAAAACATGCGAGAGCACCAGCAGGCATGACCGCAGGAGCGCCGCGCGTTTGCCGCGGCGCTGGTCAAAAATGACTTCGAGGAAAAACGTCTCGAAGTTTTCGGTCCAAGCCCGAAACGACTCGCGCATGTGCCGCGCAGCTTGCCAAAACGGGCGTGCGCGGGGCAAGGGCGATGCGCGGCGGGGAAGGAAAAGGCAAGTTTACAGAAGAAAACCGGGGGGAACGGCGGTGCCATCATGCCTACCCCCTTGATGAGCCGGCTCCAAAGCACCACTTCAAAATCCGCTCGAAAACGAACAAACCGGGAATCGGATTCGGGATGGAAAAATGCCTGCGGAAAGTATAAATTGAAATAGAAGCGAAGAAAACGACACCACCATGACACCATGAAAACAAATCCTGTCAAAAAAGCAGCCGCGAAAGTCTCCAGGAAAACATCCGCTCCGGGCATGGACAAAAAAGTCTTCCGCCTCGGCAACATCCTCGTGCCGGTCGATTTCTCCGATTGCTCGGACAAAGCCGTGGAATACGCGGTGTCGTTCGCGCGGCAGTTCGGCGCGCGCATCTTGCTGCTGCATGTGGTGCAGCCGTACATTCCCGCGCCCGAGATGACCAACATCGACACGGATGTGTTGAATTCCGGCGCGCGGGAGGGCGCGGAAAAGGAACTGGCCAAGCTGGCCAAATCCCTGGACCCGGCGCTCGCGGTGGAAACCGAGTTGCGGTTTGGCAACCCCCATGTGGAGATCGTGCAGGCGGCGAAGGAGGACAACGCCGATTTGATCATTATTCCCACGCACGGGCGCTCAGGACTGGCTCACTTGTTCCTCGGCGGCACCGCCGAGCGGGTGGTCCGCCACGCCGGTTGCCCGGTGCTGGTGGTCCGCGAGAACGAGCACGAGTTTATTGCGGCCGAGTGAAAAAGCCGCCGCGTCTGTTAGCCGGCCACTGGGTCGCGGCGCGGGAAAAATCGTGCGCCCGGAGGTTGATTGGGGTAGGTTTTCGTTCGTGCGCGCCCGAACCCCTCCCACCACTTGCGAATCCTCCAAATCGCCGGCCTGCTCCAAACCGGGCGTCGGGGGGAGTTCATCTATTGCTTCTTGGACCCCAAAGTACGCGGAAAGGACTGTGAGGGCGATACCCCGGGAGTTCGGATGCTGCCGGGTGGAACGGGGAAAGGCGTGAAAAGGGCCAATTGGGGACCGATTAAGCCAAATTAAGCCGCCGGGAAAATGACGAGAGACCGAACCATCCAAGTGTATAACTGTCCCACGGAATACAACGGGCGCTCTAAATCAAGGTCAATCAAACCATCCGCGAAACATCAAAATCACAGTGACGAATGTTGCCGGCATACGGGATGCATGAATCTTTTACCCGAGCCGAGGGGCGTCTGCTTCCTGGTGCCGCCGTCCTCCGGGCTGTGGCGGTTCGCGTCTCCCCAACCGCCGCTGAGTCCATCAAGCCAAATCAAAGGTTCGAGACCGGAAGCAAAACAGGGCTCAACAGAGTTTCGCCCTATCGGCATACAAGGCTGGCCCACGGACGACGCGTCGAACCGAATCAAACCCTTTCACCGTGTCCCGATGCCGGGGTCGATTCTTTGCCAA
>CAZMLP010000775.1:0-5205 GCA_964566745.1 uncultured Verrucomicrobiota bacterium
CGTTGCCATCACGCAATTCCCGCTGCTCAGCGGGGGGTCCTGGGTCTCTTCCTTCGACATCCCTGGTCATCCCGCGGAAGGTGGCGGGGAATCAACCGCCCACATGCTGACGATCAGCGAGACCTTTTTTTCCACGCTCGGCGTTGCCATAGTGTCGGGAAGAGATTTGCGCCTGGGCGATGCCGGTAACGCTCCCAAGGCGGTCGTGGTCAACATGGCCTTCGCGCGCAAATTTTTTCCCGGTGAGGCGCCGGTCGGCAAGACGTTGAAACGGGACAACGAGGACTGGCATATCGTCGGTGTCTGCCGGGACATGAAATACTCGGACATCAAAGAAGAGGCTCCGCCCACCGTCTATTTGTCCTTTCGCCAAAAGGCGACCGGTTCCGCCTACTTCGCTCTGCGCACCTCGCTGCCACCACTCGGCGTGGCCACCGCGGCCCGCGGGATCGTGGCCTCGTTGGATCCCGACATACCGGTGACGGATCTCCACACCCAATCAGAAATCCTTGACAGCGCCACCCGCCAGCAATGGTTGTTTGCAACGCTCTGCAGTCTTTTGGCGGTGCTGGCGTTGACGTTGTGCTGCATCGGCTTGTACGGCTTGATGGCCTACCATGTGTCCCGGACAACGGTTGAGATCGGCATCCGCATGGCGCTCGGAGCAACACGGGGACTCATTGCCGGACGCATCCTGCGCGAGGCCATGGTGCTCACGGGCATCGGCGTCGCGTTGGGTGTGCCGCTGGTTCTGGTGCTGACGCGATTCATTCAAAGCAGCCTTTACGGCGTGGCGCCGTCCGACCCGGCAACCCTGTGCGGCGCCGTCTTCTTCATTTTGGCGATCTCGCTATTGGCGGCGGGGATCCCGGCCCGTCTTGCGGCAAAAATCGAACCAATCGAGGCCCTGCGCCATGAATGATCTCAAATTCGCCCTGCGCCAGTTGCTGAAGAATCCCGGCTTCACGGCCACGGCCGTAATCACCCTGGCGCTGGGAATTGGAGCCAACACCGCGATTTTCAGTATCATTTACGGGGTCTTGCTCAAGCCCCTGCCCTATCCCAATCCCGGCCAACTGGTCCGGGTGTACGAGAGCAACGCGGACACACCCAGGTTCCCGATGTCCGCGGGTGATTTTCAAGATTACCGCGAGCAGAACAAAACCCTGGCCAGCCTGGCCCTCTACACCCGGCAGGACTTGGAATTGACGATGGATGATCGGCCGGAGCTTCTCTCCGCGCTGCGAATCACCTCCGGTTTCTTCAGCACGCTCGGAACTCAGCCGATGCTCGGACGCGAGTTCCGCCGCGAGGACGAGACACCGGGCAATCATCATGTCGCGATCCTCAGCCACTCGCTCTGGCAACGCCGTTTCAATGGCGACCCGAGCATTGTGGGAAAATCGATCCGCCTGACCGGCGAGGCGTTCACGGTGGTGGGTGTGATGCCGGCCGGGGTGCAACACGTCGGGGGTGACTACCGGTCCATGCCGCATGGCGAGACGGTGGATTTTTGGTGGCCGATTTCGTTGCGACCGCAGGATGACCGCGGATCGCATTACATGAACTCGATCGCGCGCCTCAAACCGGGCGTCTCGGTCGCGCAAGCCTCGGCGGACCTCAATGTGATCGCCGAACGGCTCGCCAAGCAATTTCCCGACACCAGCGGCTACTTCCGCATCGCGGTGCACGGCTTGCGCGATGAGATTGTGGGTCATTCCCGGACGACGTTATGGATTCTATTCGGCGCGGTTTCCCTCGTGCTGCTCATCGCCTGCGTCAATGTCGCGAACCTCTGGCTGGCCCGCTCCTCGGCGCGCGCGCGCGAAATGGCCGTGCGGACCGCGATTGGCGCCGGGCGCTGGCGAGTCGTCCGTCAATTGCTCACCGAAAGCCTCCTGCTTGCGGCAGTCGGCAGCGCCGCCGGAATTCTGCTCGCGCAATGCGGGATGGCGGTGCTCGGCAAATTTGGCCCCGATCAGTTGCCCCGGCTGCAAGCCGTCCGGCTGGACGGTCACGTCCTGCTGTTCACTCTCGGGCTGACGCTGTTGACAGGGCTTCTTTTCGGACTGGTTCCCGCGTTGCAAAGCGGGAACGTGGACTTGAATGGTTTGTTGAAGCAAGGCGGGCGCGGCGGCACAAGCGGGGGGCAGCGCGGTTTGCGCGACTTCCTGGTGGTGACCGAGGTTGCTCTTGCCTTGGTGCTGCTGGTGGGCACCGGCTTGTTAGTGCGCAGCTTTTGGAAGCTCCAACAAACGGCCGCTGGCTTTGATTCCAAGCGCGTCCTGACGGCGATGGTTTCCCTTCCCTTCGCCAACTATGAGAATCGCACCAACCTGGCACGCTTCCAGCAACAACTCCTGGAACGAGTCGCCGCGCTGCCGGGCGTTGAATCGGCGGGCCTGACGTCTGATCTGCCCTGGACTGGCTACGATGAAAACAACTCGTTTCACATCGAGGGCAAGGCCGGCATGCCTAACAGTGACGCGGGCGGAAGGTATCATTTCGTCTCGGCGGATTACTTCCGCACTGTGGGCGTTCCGTTGCTCGCAGGCCGGTTTTTCGGCGCGGAAGATCAGTTCGGAAAAACGCCGCCGAGTCTTTTGGTCAATCAAGCCTTGGCCACAAAATATTGGCCCGGCGAGAGCGCCGTTGGCAAACGAATCACTTTCTCCGACCAGCCAAAAGAACAGGACTGGCGGACGATTGTCGGGGTGGTGGGCGATGTAAAGGATCGGCCCGAATCCGCGGCTGCTGTGCCCGCCTTTTACTTGTCGCTCGCGCAGGTTCCCCAGCGCCAAGTGACGCTCGCCGTCCGCACGACCGCCGAGCCGTCGAGTATGATCACCGCCGTTCGCAACGAGGTTCTGAGCCTTGACCGGGACGATCCGCTGGCGGACATCAAAACTTTGGAGAGGGTCTCGGAAAATGCCGTCGCGGGAAGAAAATTCACCTTCTGGCTCGTGGGCTGTTTCGCCGCGACGGCCCTCGTGTTGGCGACCATCGGCATCTACGGCGTGCTCTCGTATCTCGTGACGCAACGCGCCCGCGAAATCGGTGTCCGCATGGCGCTGGGCGCCCAGGCATGGGACGTCATTCAACTCACCCTCAAACAAGGAATGCGCCCCACTTTGCTGGGGGTCGCGCTCGGGCTGGCAGGCGCCTTTGCGCTTACTCGATTGATGACGAGCCTGCTCTTCGGAATCAGCGCGACCGATCCCGGAACTTTCATTGCCAGCGCGGTTGTCCTGGTGCTCGCCGCCTTGTTGCCCTGTTGGCTCCCGGCCCGCCGCGCGGCCCGTGTGGACCCGATAATTGCCCTCCGCCAGGAATGAGCCCGGCTGCCACGAAATCGCCAATGACGAAACCCGAATGACGAGGGAGTCACCAAATCCAAAGCGCGAAACCGCGTTGTTCGTTTCGACACCACCGACGCCTTCCGCCGGGCGGTTTGGTGATTCTTTCGCCATTCGCAACTCGTCCGTGATATTGTTTCGCCGGACTCTCATCCGCCTCTTCTTAATTCCCCGCCCGCCCGTGCTGATATGAACGATGTTAAATTTGCGCTGCGCCAGTTGTGGAAAAATCCCGGTTTTGCCGTCTTGGCGATCGTGACCCTTGCCTTGGGCATCGGGTCCGCCTCGGCGGTGTTCACCCTTGTCCAAGGGGTGCTGCTGTCGCCGCCGCCCTACTCAAGACCAGAACGGCTGGTGCTGGTCAAACCGGCTCGACTCGACGGCCATCCCTACCCGTGGGGCTGCACGGTCGGCGATTGGCTCGAATGGCGCAAGGGAAAGACATTTGACACGATGGCCCTGTATAGCTGGGGTTTTGATTTTCTGGTCCTGCCCGACGGCAGCAAGTCCGTGGAGGGAATGGGGGTGACGCGCAATTATTTTGACCTGCTCGGCCTCAAGCCTTTGCTGGGACGCGCCTTCCTGGATTCGGACGCGCCCGGCCCAAAATCGCCGCCGACCGCCATCCTCCTCGGGTATGATTTGTGGCGAACTCAATTCAACAAAGACACCAACATCATCGGATCCATCGTTCGCCTCAGTCGTTCCAAAGCACCTCTCACCGTGATCGGAGTGATGCCCGAAGGGGCGCGCTTCTTGCCGGATCCCAACAACGCGAGCGAACCGAATTACGATCTCAATGCGCATGTCGATTTTTGGCAATTGGTCACGCCGAACGAGGCAGACCCAAAGGACGGCGGGTGGAATGCGATCGCGCGACTGCGCGACGAGGCCACGGTAACCCAGGCGACCGTTGAGGCGGCCACGATCACCGCCCGTCGCGCCAGCGACAATCCCGAGTTGAAAGGCCTTACGGCGGTCGCGTCCCCTTTGACTGACGAGTTGAATCGCGACGGCCGGCGCCTGCTGCTGCCCTTGGCGGGGGCTGTCTCGCTGGTTTTTCTCATCATGTGCGGCAACGTCACGGGATTGCTGCTGGCGCGCGGATTACGGCGCCAGCCCGAATACGCGGTCCGCTCCGCCCTGGGCGCGGGCCGGCGCCGGATGATTCGTCTCGTGCTGGTGGAAAGCCTGTTGCTGGCCGTGGCCGGCTCGGCCTTGGGGGGCCTGCTCTCGTCCAGCGTTGTCAACACGCTCAAGGTGATAGGCGGCGTTGCCGTGCCGCGTTTGGACGCTGTCACCGTTGGCTGGCCTGTTCTCGCGTTCGGCACCCTTTGTGCCATCGTGGCCGCCGCGCTCGCCGGCCTGTTGCCGGCACTGCGCGCGGCGCACGCGGATCCTTCCCAGTTTCTCAAGGGCGCGCGGAGCGGCGCGGGAAGAACGGAGCGCCGTCTTTTGGGCGGTTTGGTCATGTTGCAAACGGCGCTGACGTTTGGCCTGCTGGCCGGCGCCACGCTGCTGATCCGCACCACGGTGAATTTGGCCAAGGTCAGCCCGGGCTTTCGCGCGGATCACATCCTCGCGATGACGGTCACCACGGTGCAACGCGACCAATGGCAGGCGTTTCACACCGAGGCGCTGGCACGGGTATCCGGCCTGCCCGGCGTGAAGAAAGCCGCGTTCGTGTGGGGGCTTCCCCTTACCGGCAACAAATGGGGCGGAGAAATGGAAATCCTCGGAGAACCGGGAGCCACCACGCTGGCGGAAAAAATCAACCTGCCTTTCCGTTCTGTGTCGCCGGATTATTTCGACGCCATTGGCGCCACCATCATTGATGGCCGGTCCTTTC
>CAZMLP010000776.1:0-5830 GCA_964566745.1 uncultured Verrucomicrobiota bacterium
GGCCAGCCCTACCTGGCCAAAGATTTCGTGCTTTGTGCAGTCCGGGGCGGGTGCTAGAAGAAGCCACGCATGGCATTCGCGGATTTTCCCGAGCAAGGGCACGTGGTCGAGCTGCTGCAGCGCAGTCTGGCGCGCGGCCGGCTCGCGCATGCCTACCTGTTCACGGGCGGGGAATTGGCCGAGCTGGAGGCGGTGGCGCGCACGCTCGCGAAGGCGTTGAATTGCGAGAATCCGCCGCGCCGGTCGGAGTCGGGTTTGCCGCTGGAGAGCTGCGACGCGTGCCTGAATTGCCGCAAAATTGACGAGGATAACCACGCGGATGTGCGCTGGGTGCGACCGGAATCGAAGTCACGCATCGTCACGATCGACCAGATGCGCGACTTGATGCAGGCGGTGAACCTCAAGGCGACGGCGGCGGAGTACAAGTTCGCGGTGATCGTGGCGGCGGACCGGATGACGGAGCAGGCGGCGAACGCCTTCCTCAAGACGCTGGAGGAGCCGCCGAAGAAGACGATTTTTGTGCTGCTCTCGACCGAGCCGGGCCGGTTGCTGGACACGATTTTGTCCCGGTGCTTGCGCCTGAATTTCCTGGGCGAGGGCGGGACTTCCCCGGAGGCGAAGGCGGCGATCCAATGGCTGGCAGGTTTCGCGGAGATGACGGCGGCGGAGAAAGGGAGTGTGCTGGGGCGTTACCGGCTGTTGAGCCATCTGCTGGAGCAATTGACGAAGACGAAGGAAGAGGTGGAGAAGGCGCTCTCGGCGCGGTCCCCCCTGGAGCGGCACGAGGACGCGGACACGAAGTTGCGCGAGCGGTGGGAGGATGAGTTGAACGCGGCGGTGGAGGCGGAGTATCGGCGGCGGCGGGGGGAATTGATCCTGCAATTGCAATGGTGGCTGCGGGATGTGTGGCAGGAAAACCTCGGCGTGGCGGCGGAGAAGCGACGCTTCCCCGCGATGGCGTCCGCCACGAAGGCGGTGGCGGGCCGGCTGACGCGGGATCAGGCGCTGGCGAATCTTGGCGCCTTGGACAAGACGCAACGGCAGCTTCACACGAACGCGCAAGAGGCGCTGGTGCTGGAGGTGGGGTTGCTGAAATTGAAGCTGTAACGGGATGACGCGAGCCGAGACATCGAAGAGTTTGAAAGGAAATGACGGACGCCCCAGCGGGACGTCCCTACCACGAACGCTGGCGCTGGGGGTTGGCGGGATGGGATTGAGAGGTTGTCACCGAAAGGACGGCTCGGGAGACCCTCGCCCCACCAGCTTGGGCGGGTTCACATCCCTTCCGCAGCGCATACGCAGGGGTCCATCAGTCGAAAACAATCGGGACGCAAAAATCCTTCATTGAAAACGAATCGTGTTACCGCGACCAGTCCGGCCAAATTGTCTTTGGGCGGATTGGAGTTGTACGCCGGGTTGGTGGGGGCGTGGCTGGGGCTGGGGCTGCTGAAGTTTGGGAATCCGGTGGTGCTGGACAAGATGGTGGAGAAGCCGGTGGACGCGTGGGAATGGATTCTCCAGCCGTGGCCGCTGGCATGGGGCTATTTGGGGACGGTGGCCCTGGCGATTTTGGGGTTGGTGGCGTTTCGACCGAAGTTGGATGCAAAGCATTGGCTTTTGGCGCTGCCAGCGGTTTGGCTGGGCTGGCAATGGATTGCGTCGGCGGGATCGGTGGATCCGGCGTTGTCGCGGGTGACCTTGCCGCATTTCACCGTTGCGGCGGGGTTCTTCTATTTAGGATTGACGATGCTGGGTCGCGCGCGGTCGATGCCGCTGTTTTGGTGGGCATTGATACTGGCATTCGCCTATGTGCTTTGGTTTGGGCTGGACCAGCATGCGGGTGGGCTGGAGGCGACGCGCAAGGCATTCTACGAAAACACGCCGAACTGGCAGAGCTACCCGCCGGATTTTATCAAAAAGATCGAGAGCAACCGCATCTTTTCCACGCTGGTGTATCCGAACGCGCTGGCGGGATCGATTCTCCTGCTGCTTGCCCCGGCGGCGGTCTGTTTGTGGGGTCAATCAGAGCGCTGGCCCAAAATCCTCCGGGGAGTGGCGGTGGGGTGCCTGATTTACCTCGGACTGGCGTGCCTGGTCTGGACGGAGTCGCGCTCGGGCTGGCTCATCGCGCTGGTGTTGATTGTGGTGGCGTTCCTGCGCCAGCCGTTGCCAGTGAAGACCAAAATCATGGTGGCCGGAGCGGTTTGTGTGACGGGTCTGGTGGCGTTTGCGATCCGCAACCAGGCGTATTTCAAGCGCGGGGCGACCAGCGTGAGCGCGCGGGGGGATTATTGGCGGGCGGCGGTCCACACGTTTCGGGAGCATCCGGTGTTTGGCGCCGGGCCGGGGACCTTCGCCACGACTTATTCCAAGATCAAACCGGCCGGAGCCGAAATGGCGAAGCTGGCGCATAATGATTACTTGGAACAGGCGAGCGATTCCGGCGCGCCGGGGTTCATCCTGTATCTGGCGTTTTGGGCGGGGTCGATGTGGCTGCTTTTTGGTCGCTTAAGGGATGATCCACGCCTCTTCGCGGTATGGTTGGGACTGCTGGGGTGGAGCCTGCAAGGCTTGGTGGAATTCGGGCTCTACATTCCCGCCTTGGCGTGGCTGGCGTTTCTGTTGACGGGCTGGCTTTGGGGCGCGACGGCGTCTCGGAATGGCATCGACACCCAGGGCAGTTAACGGTAGCGTCAGCCCGGAATGAAGATTCTGGTGCTGAATGGACCCAACCTGAACCTCCTCGGCCTGCGCGAGCCGCAAGTGTACGGCAAGACCACGCTGGCGGAAATCGAGCAATTGGTCCGCGAGCGGGCCAGGACCTTGGGCGCGGAAATTGACTTTCGCCAAACCAACTCGGAAGGGGAGTTGGTGACTTGGATTCAAGAGGCGCGGACGGGCGCGGACGCGATTATCATCAATGCCGCCGCCTATACCCACACCAGCGTGGCGTTGCGCGACGCCATCTCGGCAGTCGGCGTGCCAACACTTGAAATTCACCTTTCCAACATCCACGCGCGGGAGGAATTCCGCCATAAATCGTTGATAGCGCCTGTCTGTCGGGGCCAAATCTGCGGTTTTGGGGCGTTTTCCTACGTTTTGGCGGTGGAAGCCGTCGTTAACAGTAAAGTAGCAAAATAGAGGCCGAAAAATGGTCCCGTTTTGCGGCTTTTTCCTCCCATCTTGTGAGTTGAAAAACTGTGCTTGACGACCATGAGTCCTCTTTCTAGTCTCCGCCCAGTTAAATTATCGTAACAAGCAGAGTGTCGAGCTTCGATCTCTGCTTTTTCGTTTCAATGAACGCGACGAGCAGCAGAGTCACTTCAAACCTTGATCTATAAGGAGCATTGTGGACTTAAAAGACATCAAGGCCATCATTGATCTGATGAAGAAGAACTCCATTTCGGAGTTCGAGCTGGAACGGCAGGATTTTAAAATCAAGTTGAAGCGCGGCCCGAACGGGGAAGGGCTTCACGCGTTGAGCGAGGCTCCATTGATTTCTTACGTGCCGACAGCTGCCGCGCAGAATTCAGCGGTTACGCAATCTTCGGTAACGTTAACGAATTCGAATGATGCCGAAATTAAATCGCCAATGATTGGCACGTTTTATCGCGCGCCTTCTCCTGAATCGGCCAATTATGTGGAAGTCGGGACGGAGGTTTCGCCCGACACAGTCGTCTGCATTATCGAGGCGATGAAGGTGATGAACGAGATCAAAGCCGAGACCAAAGGGGTCATCACCCAGGTGCTGCTGGACAACGCCAAGCCGGTCGAGTTTGGGCAGCCACTCTTCAAGATCCGCCCCAATTGAGGGTTTGAAGGAATTGTTATCGTTAAAGTAATTATAATCCCCATCCATGTTCGAAAAAATCCTCGTCGCTAATCGGGGGGAAATTGCCGTCCGCATCATCCGAGCTTGCAAGGAACTGAATATCCGCACGGTGGCTGTGTATTCCGAGGCGGATGCCAATTCGATGCATGTTCAACTGGCGGATGAGGCAATCTGTATCGGTAAAGGACCGAGCAGCGAGAGCTATTTGCGCATTGATCGGCTGATCAGCGCGGCGGAGATCGCGGATGTGGATGCGATCCATCCGGGATATGGCTTCCTTTCCGAGAATGCTCATTTCGCGGATGTCTGTGAGAACTGCAACATCCGGTTCATCGGGCCGAGTTCCCGGAGCATGAACGCTTTGGAGGACAAGGCCACCAGCCGGAATTTGGCGAAGAAGGCGGGTGTTCCGATTCCGCCGGGGTCGGAGGGCCTGGTGGAGAACGAGCAGGCGGCTCTCGCGGTGGCCAAGAAGATCGGTTACCCGGTGATGATCAAGGCGATTGCCGGCGGTGGTGGTCGCGGCATGCGGGCGGCGCACAACGACATCTCGCTGGTCAAAGGGTACTACACCGCGCGGGCCGAGGCGGAAAAGGCCTTTGGCAATGCCGGGGTGTATATCGAGAAATTGATCGAGAATCCCCACCACATCGAGTTCCAGATTTTGGGCGACGGGAAGGGAAACATCATTCACTTGGGCGAACGGGATTGCTCCATTCAACGGCGCAACCAAAAGCTGGTCGAGGAGACCCCGTCTCCCCTCATCGAGAACAAGTTCAAGGATCTTCGGAAAAAGATGGGCAAGGCGGCAATTCGGCTGGCCGAAATGGCCCAATACACCAATGCCGGAACGGTCGAGTTCATTGTGGATGACCAGGGGAACTTTTATTTCCTCGAGGTCAACAAGCGCATCCAAGTCGAGCATCCCATCACGGAGGAAGTCACGGGAATCGATCTGGTGCGGCAGCAGATCTTGATCGCGATGGGCGAGCCGTTGCGCATCTCGGCAGGTGACGTCATTTTCAAGGGGCACGCCATCGAGTGCCGCATTAACGCCGAGGATCCGTTCGACGATTTTCGCCCGCAGCCGGGCCGTATCGAGATGTACTATGCCCCGGGTGGCCGGGGTGTCCGCCTGGACAGCCACGCCTACGCGGGTTACACGATCCCCCCGCACTACGATTCCATGATCGCCAAGCTCATCACCTACGGTAAGGACCGACGCGAGGCGATGGACAAGATGAGCCGGGCGCTGAGCGAGTATATGATCACCGGCATCAAAACCACGGTGCCTTTTCTCCAAGCAATCTTGCAGGACCCCAATTTCCGGCGCGGTGTTTATTCGACGGCCTTTGTCGATCAACTGCTAAATGGTGCCCGGCGCGACTTGATTCAGGAAAAAGCGTAGGATTCGCCAAAATCCGGTTGCCGCCGGGCATCGTCCCCGGTTTTTCGACGCCAAGGGCAGAATTCCGGCCACTACCTCCTTTTTGGCCAGATGCGACCCGGTATTACAGGAAGAAGCCGGACCAAAGCCGAAACGGGCCTTCCGGCTGGCGCACGCCACCGGTCATTCCCATAAAAACAATGAAGGTAATCTCGCTCCCAGAATCCCAACAAGCACCGTCGCGACCGCGATCGTCATCGTCAGATCAATCAATGTAAAACCCCGGCGGAAAGTCGCGGCCAATGGCGAATGTGGACATTTCATTATGCGCTCATTTTGCGGGCCACCTTCTGGCTCATTCCCATGCTTACTAACATTTTTCGGACCATTGTCGAGCGTCACTCCGTTTTCTTTGCCTCGGGTTTTCCATTTGCCACCAAAGCCCGGTGGACTACTATTTTCGGGAACCAATTAGCCGCTCCTTAACTCCTATTCCCATGAAAATACCGGCACTTTTACTGGCGACTCTGGCGTTCACTCTCACCCTGCCCGGCCAGGATTGGGCCAAGGCAAAACTCGAAAAATCCCCGCGCCATCAGGAGTGGGTGAAG
>CAZMLP010000777.1:0-4690 GCA_964566745.1 uncultured Verrucomicrobiota bacterium
CTCGACGAGGCGGAGGAACGCGCCTTTGCGGTGGTGACGGAAAAGAATCCCGAGTTGCCCGAAAGCGAGCGGCGCGAGGTCGCCCGGGTGGTCGGCATTGGCGCGGTGAAATATTCCGATCTGCTGCCCAATCGCCAGACCGATTACGTGTTCAGTTGGGACAAGATGCTCGCGCTGCAAGGCAACACGGCTCCTTATCTTCAATACGCCTATGCCCGTGTCCGCAGCATCTTCCGGAAAGGCGAGGTGGCGCACCCCGCCGAACTGGCTTCCAAGCTGGCGCTGAATCATCCCGATGAATTGGGCCTCGCGCGGCGCCTCCTCAATTTTGGAATCGTGGTCGAGGCGGTGGCGGAGGAATATCGCCCCAACTATCTTTGCAATTATCTCTACGAACTGGCCGGCTTGTTCGCGCGGTTCTACGAGAGTTGCCCGGTGCTCAAGGCGGCGGACGCCGAGCGTGCCAGCCGTCTGGCTTTGTGTGATTTGACCGGCCGGGTATTGCAACAAGGGCTCGCCCTGCTCGGCATCCAGACGGTGGAGCAAATGTGACCCGGGCGGTGGCCGGACGAAGGTCCCCGCCGGCTTCCGGCGGAGTATGTCACATTTCCGGCTTCGAATCGCGCGCCATCAAATCCCGCACAGCGCGCGCCGGGTTTTTCCCCTCGTAGAGCATCGCATAAACCTGGTCTATGATCGGCGTCTCCACGTTCAGCTTGCGCGCCAGCATTACCGCCGAGCGCGCCGTGGGATAGCCCTCCGCCACCGAGGTCATCGTGGCGACGATTTCCGCGAGGTTCTCGCCACTACCGAGCCGTTTCCCCAACGTGTGATTGCGGCTGAGATTGGAAAAGCAGGTCACGACCAGGTCCCCCAGGCCGCCCAGGCCGGAGAATGTTTCCGCCTTCGCGCCAGCGGCGACGCCGAGACGGCCGATTTCCGAGATTGCGCGGGTGACCAGCGCGGCCTTCGAATTGTCGCCAAATTTCAGGCCGTCGCAAACGCCGGCCGCAATGGCAATAACGTTCTTCAACGCGCCTCCCAACTCCACCCCGAGCAAATCGCAACTGGTGTAAACCCGGAACGCCGGCCGGTGAAAAAGTTGCTGGACCAGCAGCGCCGTCGGCTCGTCGGGCGAGGCGGCCACCACTGCGGTTGGCACTTCCCGCGCGACCTCCTCCGCGAGTGACGGGCCCGAAAGGGTGGCGACCCGCGCGCTTGCCACCACTTCCCGCAAAATCCCGCACATGGTCAGGCCAGTCTCGCCCTCGATCCCTTTCGTGACACTCACGAGCGGCGTGGCGCGTTGCGGCAGAAGCGAAGTCACAGCTCGAAACACCTTCGATGGCACCGCGATGATCACTGCCTCAGCGCTACCGGCGGCTTCGTCGAAATCCGCGCTCAACCGGCAATTCTCCGGCAACCGCGCCCCTGGCAGATAGCGTTCATTGCATCCCACCCGCCGAATTTCAGCCACATGCGCGGCGTTATGCCCCCAGAGCGTCACTGTGTGCGCATTCAGTGCCAGCAATCGCGCCAGCGCTGTCCCCCAAGATCCGGCTCCCAAAACGGTGACGTTCATTTGGTCTCGGCGGCGGATGGTTGGGATTTCTTGCCGAAACGGTTTTCAGTGCCGTCCAGCAGGCGGCGGATGTTCGCCTTGTGCTTGTAAATCGCAAGCGCCCCCACCGACCCGGCGATGCCGATAAATTTGCCGCTGCCGCCCGCCAGCCAGGTGGCGAATGGCAGCGAGATCGCGGCGGCAATCGACGCGAGCGACACGTAACGACTGGCAGCGAACACCACCAGCCATAGCGCCAGCGCCATCAAAAGGGCCATTGGCGCAAAGGCAATCATCACGCCGGCCGTGGTGGCGACTCCCTTGCCGCCCTTGAATCGCAGCCAGCAGGTGTAGTTGTGCCCGAGGATGGCCCCAATACCGGCGATTATAATGGTCCATTCGCCGGTGAGCGGGCGGGCGCCTCCAACGAACGTCACCTCCGCCAGCGCGGGTGCGAGCTTGCAACCGAGGTAGCCTTTCAACGCGTCCACAAGCAGCACAACGATTCCAGGACCCTTGCCCAGAATGCGAAAGACATTCGTCGCCCCGATGTTTTTGCTGCCGACCGTGCGGATGTCGATTCCCTTGGCCCGTCCGGCCAGATAACCAGTTGGAATCGAGCCCAGAAAATAGGCGATCACGAAAGCCAGGATGTTAGGACCAGCGGACACCGCGAAACATTGTCAAAGCGCAATGCGGGTCGCAAGGTTTACTGCCGCGCGGACCGGCAAGTTTACTCCGCCGCCTCGTCCACCAGCATGCTTGCCGGTCGCGTGCGCGTGCCCGCTTTGATCTCCGGCAGCAACAGCAACGTCGCCAGCAGTATTAATCCGGCGGTGCTCCAGCCGAGCGTGGCCAGGGACCTCCCGCTCGCCACATGAAAGGCCACCAATGGCGCCAGCACCCCGCGCACACCAGTGAAAAAGGTGTGCACGGACATATAGTCCGCCACCCGCTCCGGCGGGGAAAACTTCGTCACCCACAAGCTCCAGGCCACGTCACCACCGGCATTGGAGATGCCGTAAATGATCGCGCCCGCGATCAGGCCCGTGACGCTGTCGCTGGTGAAAAAGGAAAGGATGCCTATCGCGAAGCCCGCGTTCAGGACGCAACGCATCACGAAAAAGTTCATGTGATCGAACAGCCAGCCCCACACCGGGCTGAGTATCAACCGGGCCGTGTTCGGAACCACGCCCACCAGGAAAGCGATCTCCGCCGGGGATAATGTCAACCCGTAACGCGGGTTCGCCAGGTACTCAACACGCATCGGCAGCATCATCAGGTTGGCGAAGCCCATTAGCATCCAACAAATCAACGTCAACCGGAACACCCGATCCTCCTGCGCGTAACGAAGCGACCGGAACGGATGGCTTCCCGCCGCTTCTGACAGCCGCTGCGACGGGCATTGGCTGAAACACGCCCATGCGGCAACCATCGCCAGGCCAAACCCCGCCAATAGCCAGCTAAATCCGGCCAGATGCCCCGTCAAAAACACTCCCGCCACCTCGCTAAACACCACCGCCGTGGCGATTCGAATCATCGTCGTCTGCGAGAACATTCGTCCACGCGACCGCTCAGGATAATTGTCCTGGTAAACCTGGGTCATGAGCGGGATCGCGGAAGACCACGAGGCCATGGCGATAATGCTGCCGAGCACGAAAACAGGCAGGACAGGAAAACAGGCCATGAGGAAAAATGCCCCCGCGCCAACCGCCGCCAGCCGGGCCGCGCCTTTGGCCGCCGGCCATTGTGCCCGCGCCACCAACGAGACGACCACTGGTGACAGCAACAAACCCGTGCTGTGTCCCGCCGCGACCAGCGCCTTCGCCGTGGCGCCCGCGCTAAACCAGCGCACGGCGATCAACAATAGAAAATTGTTGGCCGCCGTCTCCAGCATGCCGCTGGTGATCGCCCGCCACCGCTCGTAGCGGAAAGTCAGGGCTGTTCTGCGGGCTTCATCCATCAGCGGCAAATCCTACGGCTCGCCCTCCTTCATGGGCAAAGAGTATCTGGCGGCGAACGCGCAGGGAGGCGCTCAGTCTATCCCAACCGCTGGCGCAATGCCCGCGCCACGCCGAGGAAGGCTTGCGCCGGGGCATCCTCCGGCCGGCTCACCACCACCGGCACGCCGCTGTCGCCGCCCTCGCGAATCGCCGTGTAGATCGGGACCTCGCCGAGGAACGGAATGTTCTGCCGTTCGGCCTCTGCCTTGCCGCCGCCGTGCCCAAAAATTTCCACCCGCTCGCCATTCGGGGTGGTGAAATAGCTCATGTTCTCGACAATGCCCAGGATCGGCACATTCACCTTGGTGAACATGGCAATGCCTTTGCGCACCACACCCAGCGACGCCTCTTGGGGCGTGGTCACGATCACGCCGCCGTCAAGCGGCACAGTCTGGCAAAGGGAAAGTTGCGCGTCACCCGTGCCCGGCGGCAGGTCCACCAGCAAATAATCGAGATCGCCCCAGGCGACCTGCGTGACGAACTGCTGGATTGTCTTCATGATCATGGGGCCGCGCCAGATCACCGGCTGGTCGCCGTCCAGCAAAAAGCCCATGCTCATTAACTTCACGCCGTGATTTTCCGGCGGCGCGAGTTTGTCATCCGGCGTCACTTGCGGCCGCTCCTTGATGCCCATCATCAAAGGAATGCTGGGCCCGTAAATGTCGCAATCCAGCAATCCCACCCGCGCCCCGAGATGCGCCAGCCCGCAGGCGAGATTCACGCTGCAGGTGGATTTGCCCACGCCGCCCTTGCCGGACGCCACCGCCACCACGCGCTGGATGCCGGGCAGCTTGTTCTGGTTCGTCCAGGGGTTCGCCGCTTGCGACGCGGCTTGCGGTGTGACCGCCTGTTTCACCTCCACAAACACACTGCTCACTCCCGGCAAGGCGCGCAGCGCCTGCTCGCAACCGGTCTTGATCTGCGCCGCCGCCTCGGCATTGGGCGAGGTCAATTGCAGCGAGACGCTCACCGCGCCGTTGGCCACACTGGCCTGTTTCACCAGCCCGAACGACACAATGTCCCGCGAGTAACCGGGATACTTGACCGTCTGCAACGCTTTTCGAATGTCGTCTTCCGTGAGCATGATAGGATGGGCCTTGGGCGCAAACCACGGCGTCCAGGCGCT
>CAZMLP010000778.1:0-3312 GCA_964566745.1 uncultured Verrucomicrobiota bacterium
GCTGCGGTGATGGAACGGCACCTCCGTTGGATAATAGGCCACGCAGCCACCGCCGCTCAGGCACACGGCGTCCGACTTGGTGCGCTTGAAGTAATCGAACCAGAATTGGGGGTCGAACTTGCCGGGATCGTCCTCGACCAACGTCAGTTGCGCCCAGCGCATCGGCTTGTCCACCCAGGACGGCGACGCGGGCATGGCGTCCGCGGCGAAAAGAGGAGGCGCGCGAAAAGTTCCAAGCGCCGCTCCGGCGGCGGTGAGGGTGGCGGCTTGAAGGAACCGGCGGCGAGAGGGGTGGAAAGGCGTGTTCATCACTTCGCGGGCCATGAAGACGATCCTTGGCAAAACCGCGCCTCCTTCCAAGTCGAAACGATTAATCCGGCACGCTTCACGCTAAAGGGGATCTTGGCCGCCACGCAGCACGCGGCGTCACGCAAACTGCATTTCCATTTTGCAATGAGACCGTTGCGAGAAGCCACACTATCGAAGGATCGCCCGGCGATTGAGCCAGGGGAGAGGCGCAGTTCACGCCGTCCGCGTCGCCATTGGCAAGATTGGGCGCCGCGCACTCGCATTGCGTTCCTGGCGCTGGTGTTCGTGCTCGTGGCCGCGCGGCTCGCCTTGCCTTTTGCCATTGAGTCTTATGTGAATCGCCAGCTTCAGAAGAACAAGGAGTATGGCGGAAACATCGGGGACGTGAATGTCTCGTTGTATCGCGGGGCGTATCGCATCGAGAACATTTCCATTTTCAAGCGCGAGGGCAATTTGCGGGAGCCATTTTTCACGGGTCGCGCGTTGGATCTTTCTGTCGAATGGAAGGAGCTTTTTCACGGGGCGGTGGTGGGCGAGGTGGTGATGGAGCAGCCGCAACTCAATTTCGTCGCGGGGCCAACGGAGGCCGAAAGCCAACTGGGCACAAACGCGCCCTGGGCCACGCTGCTGAAGAGTTTGTTTCCATTCAAGCTGAACCGCCTGGAGATCGATCATGGACAGGTTCATTTTCGGAACCATCATTCGAGACCGCCGGTGGATATCGCCCTGACGGAGCTTTCGAGCGTGGCGACCAACCTTACCAACACGCGCGACCTGAAGAATCCGCTGCCGGCGGGCATCCGCGCGCACAGCAAGGCTTTCGAGAGCGGCACGGTGGACCTGGATGTAAAACTCGACCCGCTGGCCGGGCTACCGACGTTTGAGATGAGTTGCCAGCTTTCCAACGTGAACCTCGTCGCACTGAACCCGTTTCTCATGGCCTATGGAAAATTCGATGTGAACCACGGCCGTTTCGCGCTTTACACCTCCGTGGCCTCGAAAGAAGGCGCCTATGAGGGATATGTGAAAACCTTCTTCGACGACCTCGATGTCTTCGAGTGGCAAAAGGAGAAGAAAAAGAACCCGTTCCTGATCGCGTGGGAGGCCATCGTGGGCACCCTCGCGGCGGCCTTCAAGAACCATGACCGGGACAGTCTCGCCACGCGAGTGCCCATTTCGGGAACCTATAACAAGTCCGAAGTCGGAACGTGGACGGCCATTGGCAATTTGTTACGGAACGCGTTTGTTCAGGCATTGCTGCCGCGGCTGGACGAGCATGTGACCGTGGGACAAGTGGAAAAAAAGGTGGGCGAGAAAAAAGAAAGCCCGCCGCCAAAAACCACGCCCCGCGACGGCGAAAAAGGGGCGCAACGCCTAATCGACCGCCCACAAACTAGCGTCCCAAAAACCAACACTTCTCCGCCGGCCCAGCCAGCCTCACGCGACCAGGAAAAGGGCGCGCAAAAATTGGTCAAATAGCGGCGGGACTTTGCCTTTTGCACGGTCAACTTGATGGCAATAACGTCGCATCGTGTTGCGGTGCCGGAAGTACTCGGATCAGGAGATAACTTGCCTTGCCACTCGGGCGACGAGCCCCTGACGCCCTCGCTACTGGGATTTCTCGCGTCATTCGGGATTCGAGCGTCGTCCTTCCCTCCGTGGCGCCTTTTTTGCACGGCAAACTCTTGATGAATGGATTGCTCGCCTGCCGAAATTGCGGCCTGGTGCAACGCTTCGCCTTTCCCCCGCGCGGCCACGAGATCGAATGCTCGCGCTGCGGGGAAGTCCTTTTGCGGGGGCGTCCTTTCAGCCGGGCGCGGACTGCCGCGTTCGCACTGGCGGCGCTTTTCCTTTATGTCCCGGCGAATATTTATCCGGTGATGATCATGCAGTATCTCGGGCGCGAGACCGAGAACACCGTGTGGGGAGGCATTCGCGCGCTATACCAGGACGGCATGTGGGGGGTGGCGGCCGTCGTCTTTCTGGCGAGCATGGTGGTGCCGGTGTTGAAACTCATGGGCCTAATGTTTCTGGTGGTTAACCGCAATCCTCGCTGGCGGCGCTTTCGTGGCGGCGTTCACAGATGGATCGGTTGGCTGGGACCGTGGGCGATGCTCGACGTTTTCTTGCTCGCGATCATGGTGGCGCTGATCCGGTTCGGAACGTTTGCGACCGTTGTTCCCGGTCCCGGAGTGGTCGCCTTCACCGCCGTGGTGGCATTGACTTTACTGGCCTCGGCCAGCTTCGACCCGCAACTCATTTGGGAGGAGGAAAGCCATGAGCACGGCGCGCGTGTCATCGCCTGACCTGCCGGTCGCCAACACGCGCAAGCATCGCGCGACGCTTTGGTTAATCTGGCTGGCGCCGGTTCTTGCCGCCGCGGTGGCCGGGTTCCTCGTGTATCAAAACGTCAAGAAACTCGGGCCCACCATCACGATCCAATTTGAGGATGGCGGTGGCATTCAGGCCAATCAAACCTTGTTGCGCTATCGCGGCGTGCCGGTGGGCAGCGTCAAGTCCGTGCGGCTCACCAAGGACTCCAAGCATGTGGAGGTGACGGCGCGACTGGACAGCTCCGCCGCCAGTCTCGCGCGAGACGGGACGGTTTTCTGGGTCGTCCGCCCGGAGGTGGGCAGCGCCGGCTTGCACGGCCTTGAAACGATTGTGTCGGGCGTTTACATCCGGGCTCAACCGGCGCGCGGCAACCGCCGTGACGAGAAAAATTTCATCGGCGCCGAGGAAGCCCCCATTCTGCGTTCCTCCGCCGGGTCGGTGGGATTTGTGTTGCGCTCACCGTCCATCGCGTCTTTGAGCGAGAATTCGCCCATATATTATCGCGGCATGGAGGTCGGCTTGGTGCAGTACCTCGGGTTGAGCGCGGACTCGAGTGGCGTGGATGTGCATGTGCTGGTGAAAACCAATTTTGCCCCGCTGGTGCGGACGGACACCGTGTGGTGGAACGCGGGTGGCATTCACTTTAGCCTGCGATTCCTGGGAGTCGAA
>CAZMLP010000779.1:0-2343 GCA_964566745.1 uncultured Verrucomicrobiota bacterium
AATCTCAACGGCGCCGTACAAAGCCGCCTTTGATTTCCTCAATTCCTCGCGCAACGGCTTGATTTCCTCGTCGATGCCTTTGACCAATTCCTTGGTTGTTTTAATAGTCTCCTCGGCAGCCTCGACATCCGCGTCCGTCGCGCGGCGATATTTTCCGGACGCGCGCGCCAGCAGGTAAAATTGATAGTTTCCCGCCCCCAATTTTTGTTGTGTCAAATCGATCTCCAACTTGGCGTCGTTAGTGCCCGCGGGAAATTCCACTTCCTTCGTGCCGTCAAGGACCGCCACGCCGGAGATGGAGGCTTTCACCGCGTTGGTGAAGTTGCCGTGCCTGGCCAGCGTCAAGGGCACACTGAGTTTGCCCGCCACGGAAGTGGCCAGTGATGTCTCGCCAGTTGGCATAATTTGCACCGGTTCCGCTTCCGCGCCGCTCACTGCCAGCACCAGGCTTCCAATGAGGCGTGATTTCACCGGGTCATTGTCGTAATTCGCCACGTTCCAAAGCAACGCACCGGCGCGCGCCTCGCGCTTCAGTTCTTGGTCGCCCGCCTTTGCCTTGCCGATGACTCGAATCGGTCCGTTCCAGTTTTCCGCCTGGTCGTCAGCGGACAACACGATTGTGGCGGTCGTTTGCTCCGGGGCCAGAACTGTTTCCACTTGATGAACAAAATCAGGCAACCCCTCGACCTGAAGTCGAATTTCGCCTTTAAAGTTATCCCTCCGCTGGGCGATCACCTTGAGCGGGAGGCTCCCGCCCCGCCGGAGCAGGGGCGTCCAGACGTTTAGATCGCGGGCGTCGCGATTGGCGGAGGGCGGGAAGGGACAAGTGACGATCAGTTGAAAATCCGGGGTCTCGCGCCGTGCCACCAGCCGGTAGGCGAGGCGCGCGTCATTCCGGTTTTGATTGAACAAATCGCGCAGCACAATCCGGTAATTGCCATCCTCTTTCGCCTCGAATCGCACGGCAGGATCGCGAGTGATTGTGTTGAGATCGGCGCCGCCAATGTTCGCGTCGCTGCCTCCGGCTTCTTGCACGTCCGAAATTTTTATCCCGTCCTTGCCGCTCGTTGTCAGTTTCTGAATTTGCAGAAATGGGGAGGTCGGATGTCCGAGCCGGTCCGAGAATACCTCGAACCAAACGACGTCGCCCTTCTTTGCCGCGAATTGATAGCCATCCAAGTCGCCGCGGGGATAAAAGCTTCCGTTCACCTCGCAAGGTGGCGAAATCTTCTGCGCCTGGACCGGGAGATTGTTCGTCTCCTGCTCGGGGATGACAGATTGGTCGGCGTAACTGATGAAAATGGGATTCGAGTCGCCGGTCGTGGTCTTCCATCGGTAAAGGAATCCAATCACTCCGAAGCTGGCCGGATCCAATTGGCGTCCGTCTGGCAGCGGTTGGCCGTCGGTCCGGTCGCCGACGGGCGCCTCGATTTCGACTTCAATGGCTTCCAAAGGTTGCCGGTCCACAGTCAAATCCTTGCGCGGGAAACCGCCGGGAAGATTTCTGCCTAACAGGGTAACGCGCACTTTTTTGCCTGGTTCAAGTGCGGACGGAATCACCGCGTCGATGTAAGGGGCGCGGGTCAGGGTCAGGCGGTAACCGTATTCTTCACCCCCGCCGTAAAGCAGGTCGTGGGCTTTGATGAAGTAGTCGCCTTCCTGGCGCGCCGTAAAATCAATCAAGCCGTCGCGGCGGCCATGGCCCAACTCATTTTGGGCGGCGTCCAAAACCGTGATTGTTGCCTGGGCGCGCGAATCGATTTCCGTTCCTTGGCACCGGACCAGTACTCGCTCGTCCTTGCGCGCGCGGAACCGGTAGTAATCCGCGTTGTTGGCCTCAAACCGGCAATTCACCGTCACATCAATGGATATTTCGAGCGCTGTGGCCGGTGTGTGGTTCAAGTTTGTGTTTGTAATCTCGGACAAATTTCCCACGGCGAAGAGTCGCGGGTTCGACGCCCCAAATCGCCCGAGCAATCTTGCCTCGTAATATCCCGGAGCCACATCGGGATTAATCGCCAGGGTAAACTTGCCCGTGGGCGGGGCATTGGTTCCATCGGGTTTGGCGGGCGTCGCGGTGATGCCCTCGTTGGAGAAGATCAAACGCGCGGGATGATCCAAATCCTGGCCGGAAACGGTGACTTCAAAGGCCGAGCCTGCCTTGCCTCCGGCGGGAAAAATGGTTGTCAGCCGCGCGCGGGGCAATTCGGCGTGGAGGCATTGCGCGCACAAGATAGCCAGCCCGGCGACAATGGCCCGGGCCTGGTGAGCGAGGGCATGCTTGGAGGAGAAGGGAAGCGCAAGCACTGGCCTCAATGGTTGAAAAGAAATTCCTTGGTGTTG
>CAZMLP010000780.1:0-3046 GCA_964566745.1 uncultured Verrucomicrobiota bacterium
GTAAGGATTGTTGGGGTTGGGGTCGTATAAATTGGCGAAGGGCGCGGCGCCGATTGTCCGCGGGCGGTTGTCCGAGGTTTCGTGCGCGTATTCCACGCCGCCCACGACCCTGTGCTCGATCTTGCCCGTGTGAAACTGGCCCGTCAGGTCGGTTTGGTTGTCGAAAATGGCATCCGTCTGGTCGCGCGACTGGGTTTGCCGCAGAATGTCGGTGCTCGTGGTGCTCGCGAAACGGGGCGCGGAAATTATAGAATCGCGGTAGGTTTGCCCGTAACGAAGCTGGTCACGGAGTTTGAGCGACTCATTGAAGTCATGCTCCACGAGCGCGGTGCCCATGTCCGTCCGGGTTTTCTCGTAATCACGGGCCAGGATGCCGTAATAGTTGCTCCAATCGACCGGGGCCGGCTGATCCCGGTAACCCGCCAGCGGAACATTGGTGGTCGGCACCCAAGGAATGCCGTAGTCGGGATTGTTGTCCTCTTGCTGATGCAAATAACGAAATGTGACCCGCGTGGGGGTGCCAAGTCCGAAGGCCAGCGAGGGCGCGAGGCCCCACCGCGCACTTTCCACCACATCGCGGCCCGCCACCCCGGTGTCATTCCAAACCCCGTTGAGGCGGAGCGCGGTTCCATCGATGAGTTTATTGGGTACCGGCTGGTTGAGATCGAGCGTGGAGCGGTAATAATCCGCGTTGCCGACGCTGCCTGTGACCTCGTAGGACGGGTCGAGGAATGGTGTTTTGGTCACCAGGTTGATGGAGCCACCCGTGGTGCCGCGCCCGGAATAGGCGGAGGACGGACCTTTCGCGATTTCCACCGACTCGTAATTGAACGGGTCGCGGAAATAAGTGCCGGTGTCACGCATCCCGTCCACGAAGAAATCGGTGCGCGATCCAAACCCGCGAATCAAAACATTGTCGCCATTGGGCACGCCGCCCTCGCCGGATTGCAGGGTGAGTCCCGAAACGTTGCGAAGCACATCGCGCAGCGAGCCCGCGCCGCGCTCCTCCATGACGGCGCGAGGAATCACTTGAATCGTCTGGGGCGTGTCGAGCAGCGGCTCGGTGTATTTGGGCGACGAGGCGTGGTCGGGTTTGTAAGATTCACCCTTCCCTTTCACAACCACCTCGGGCAATCGCGTGGGTGTGTTTGTGCTCGTCGCGGCGGGAGGCGGCGCGTTCGTGGTTTGCCCGTGCAAGACGCCAACCGTCACGATCGAATTCACCAGCCCGCAGAGGGCCGCCGAGCCGCCCGTGCGGGCGGGGATTCTGGCCGGTTCAGCGTTGAGACCGTCACCGGCGGCGATTCGCTTTTGGGACGCAACGAGGTTCAGGACGGAGGGTCTCTTCATGGAAATTCTGGGCGGCGATTTATGCATCTTCATTATTGAATATCAAGAGTCACGGCATCTTCGGTGACGGAAGTGAACGCGATTGGCATGTGTCACTCGCCGTGAAAACAACATTCAAACCAAGTCTCGGATGAATAACGACGCTGTGAAACCGGAAAAACTCACGCGCCGCGTCCGGCACCTTGTTTCGACCACCAACACCCGGGGATCACAATCGATCCCCAAAAACGGGACGAATTGAACCGGGGAACCATCGCGTCACGTCAGTGTAAAACACAAGCGTGCCAAGACGAGTGTTTCTTTGCCATCGCCCGCTTGCGATTTTCTGGCGACGGTTTGCGGCGGCATTCGTCTGGATTGCGCGCACAAACGGGAACGGGTAAAAGCGATCCATGCCGCCGTCGCCCCGTGATGATGAAACTCCCGAGAAAGAGCGGGAAGAGACTTGCCCGGTGGACGCCACGGACGTGGCAGGGGAGTATTGGCGCTGGTGCCCCCGATGCGGGCACGAATTGCACAATGAAAAATGCAAGCTGCGGTGCCCGCGCTGCCATTATTTCATGAGTTGCTCGGATTTTGATTGAGTCCCTCGCTGCCGGCGCCTGACTTCACCTGGCGGAACCAGCCGCCGGTCTGTCAAACAACACCCGCGCCTCGCGCATGAGCACTCGCGCGTTGATCCAGTCATGCCATTGCTCGTCCAGGCCGCCCTTGTCCGGCGGGGGCAAATGATCCCGGGCGGTTTGCTCGCCAGCCGCGAGAGTGGCACGAGCCTGCGCGGTCTGATGAAGCTGGAATTGCGCCATCGCGAGGACCATCTGCGTTTGGACGGTTCGCTCCCAATCCCGTTTCTGCTCGCTGACTTTTTGCAGCCAGTCCACCGCCTCCGCGAAATGTCCCCGGCGATACTCGGCCAATCCTTTGGCGAACACGAAGTAGGGCCACCAAGCGTGACTTGGGGCGGCGGTCACCGCCAGGTCAGCCCATTTTCCCGCCGCCTCCAACTCGGCGGCGGACAAGGAAGGGACGACCAGAAAATCCTTCGCCATCCGCTCGGCGATGGTCACATTTGTGGTGGCGCCAAACTCCATTAACATCCGCGCGCGCAGTTGCCGGTGGGCGTCGGTGTCGCCGGTTTGAAGATAAAGCGGCGCGAGCAGGTGGTAGCCCTCATGATCGTCCGGGCGGAACTCGACGACCTTGGTGAAACTTCGAATCGCGGCCGGGAATTCACGCCGACGGGCATGCACCATGCCGAGGATGTTATAAACCGCCGCCGAGGAGGGATCGTCCGAGACATCACCCATCAGTTTTTCCGCCTCGTCGTAGCGGTCCCGGGACATGAGCAAGCCCGCCTGCGCGAGCTTGCGGCCTATTTCGGCGCGCTCGCGCATCCTGATCTCCGCCGCGAGGCCCGCCTCCGCCTGCTGGCGCAGGGTCTTTTGCACCCGCTCGGCCTCGTCCGCCCGCTTGCGCGCCTCCCGCTCGCGGAAGTACAGGGTGGTGGAAGTGACCAGGCCGATCAGCATCGTCGCCGCCACGGCGCCCGCGCCAAACACCGCCGCGCGGTTGCGCCGCACCATTTTTTGCAGCCGGTAAAGATTGCTCGGTGGCCGGGCCTCGACCAGCTCATGGCTCAAGTACCGCTGAACGTCCAACGCGAGGCCATTGGCCGTATCGTAACGGCGGGTGCGGT
>CAZMLP010000781.1:0-3409 GCA_964566745.1 uncultured Verrucomicrobiota bacterium
TTGGCAAACAGTTCGCGGGTGTGTGTCAGTGGCATATTTCAGTTCCGTTTTTTGGGTCGAAATCAGTGCTCTAGTGCAGTGCTTCAGTGCAACCAAAGCGGCGAGTGTAGGAACCCGCCCCGGAAAAGGGAAATGAAAATTCGGCGACGAAAAATGCCCGGTAACACGATTGAAATGGCGGTTCAAGGGCTGCCGGGCTGGATGCGAAACCGCTCGCGCAATTTCTTTGGCACCACGGTCTGGCCTTTGGCAGTGACTGTGCTTGTCATAATGCGAATATTCTATGTTTCGTCCCGGTCCTCAAGCCATGGTTGGAAACGACCGCGCGGCCACCTGCTTTCGCCAATCTCGCCCTGATGCGAAATGGCCCATGCTTCCCGCGATTATCCTCTCGCGGTTCGGGCGCGGGCGCGGTAGGCTGCACGCACACCTATGAAACGTCTTTGCCTCTCGCTCGGCGCGATTGCCTTGTCCCTGCTGGCCGCGCTTTCCTTTGTTTCGGCGCAAGCCCAGGCCAAAAAAAGTTACGTCATCGGCCTCGTTGCCAAGTCCCAGGGCAACCCGGTGTTCCAGGCGGCGCGGGTAGGCGCCGAGCAGGCCGCGAAAGATCTCTCGGCCAAACACGGGGTCGCGGTGAAGATCGACTGGCGCACGCCGAACGAGGAGGACGCCCAAAAGCAGGCCGAGGCCATCGAGCAACTGGTCAACGCCGGGGCGAATGGCATCGCGGTCAGTTGCTCGGACGCCAACAAGCTCACCGACGCCATCAACGGAGCCGTGCGCAACGGGGTGCCGGTCGCGACGTTCGATTCCGACGCGCCCGCCAGCAAACGCTTCGTCACCTTTGGCGTGGATGACGTCAAATGCGGGGAGCAGGTGATGGAGGAACTCGCGAAGGTCATGGGCGGACAGGGAGTGGTCGCGATCCTCGCCGGCAACCAGAACGCGCCGAATCTCCAGAAGCGCGTGCAGGGCGTGAAGAACGTCGCCAAGAAATTTCCGGGCATCAAAATTCGCGACACCTATTACCACAAAGAGACGCCGCAGGATGCCGCCGCGAAGGTCGAGCAAGTGATGCAGGCGAACCCTGACATCACCGGCTGGGCGATGATTGGCGGCTGGCCGCTTTTCACAGACAACGCCCTCAAATGGTCGCCCGGCTCGGTGAAATGTGTCTCAGTGGATGCCTTGCCGCCCGAACTGGCCTATCTTCGCAGCGGTCATGTGCAACTGCTCCTCGCGCAGCAGTGCTACGAGTGGGGCTATCGCTCGGTCGAGCACCTCATCAACAAGCTTTACCTCAAGAAGGATCCTGCCGCTGTTCACGACGTCAGTCCGCTGGTGCCCGTGAGCAAGGCCAACGTGGATGACTTCGCCAAGAACTGGGAGAAGTGGCTGCCGAAGTAGAACGTGAGCCGCCCGGTCCTTTTCACTCAAAACGAGATCAGCATCCAGGCCCAGCTTTCGTCGATGTGCCTGGCCAAAACGGGCGGGGCATCGGGAGGCGACACGAGACGGTCCGCTGCGATTACATCGGCAACCCAGCCCGGGGCGGGCCGAATCGAAACACCGGCTGCTCCGAAAAGGCTGGAACTCACCCCGGAATGAACGCCCGCGAGTTTTCCAGAGGGCGTCACGACCGGGCCGCCGCTGTCCCCTGCGCGTGACGTCAAATCGGATTTGATCAAGCTAATTCCTTTGGCGGAGGCGGACACCGCTTTGACCTTTCCCGCCAGGCACGCGCGCCGGAACCGGAGGCATTCCCCGGCAATCACCTTCGACGACGCCCCGACCTCGATCAACGGCCGGCCGGCAGCCAGTTCCCGGGCGTCGCACCATTCGAAGACCGCCGGCAATTTGGCGTCCACATGAATCACCGCCACGTCCATCCACGGCTTTCGGCTCAATCGCGACGCCACCACGCGGGCTCGGGCGGCTTGAGGTCCTTGCGACGTCCAGAAAAACAATTGGATGGGGCCGTTGGTCGTCAAATGGGCCGCGGTGAGAAAATACCCGTCCGGCGCGATGGCCATGGCCAGGCCAGACATGGCCATGGGCGCGTTGGTTGAGGTGGGCGCTCCTTGCACCGCCAAATCGCGGCCCCGCGCCTCGGCGGCATCCATTGAGATTCCATTGCAAATCACTGCGGTCTTTTCGATCAGGACGACTGCCAGGGGTCGGTCGTTGAGGGTCAGATTTTGATGGGGTCGAAACGACTCGGCGCGCCTGGCGTCCGAGGGAAATGAGGGGTTGGATGTGGCGCATCCCGCCAAAATAATGAGGCCAAAACACAAAATCCCCGCCCGGTGAAAACGAAATTCCATTTCTTATTGGAGGTGTTCGGAAAAGGTCGCGTTCAATTGACATAATGGGCAGCCCGCCAGTTCATTTGCGGGTCCCGCAGGGATATTTGCGTAATTTGCCTGCCCGGACGGTTCGGCGAACCGTCCCTACCTGCGAACGGTCAAATTCTCACGCCTCCTCCGCCTCGCTGCCTTGCAAAGCGTGGTCAAAAATCCCGAGGTAATTGGTCATCAAATCGGATTCCGCTTTGTGGAACGCGACTTGATGCTCCTCCAGCCGGGCCCGAAATTTCTTTAGAAACACCTCGTCCAGCTCCGCTCGCCGGTGCGGCAAGTCGCGGAAAGTCGCCAGCAGTGAGGCCAGTTGCACCGTTTTGCCATCTTTCAAAAGTGACTCCGCCTCGCAGAGAGCCGCGTGCAGCAGTTGATCGAGTGTGGTCCGAAAATCGTCCAGCTCGGCGTCGAGCGCGCCCAACTCGGAAAAGAGCGCCCGTTCATCGGCGATGGTCGCGGACCTTTCGCTTGCCGACTTGTTCTGCGCATTCTGAAAGATCTCGTCGAGCTTCCCGCGCAATTCCTCGCGGCGTTTCAAAACAGAGTAGATTCTCATGCAGGATTCAGTGTGCTTTCCCCACAATAAGCTCCACCGCGCGCGTTCGGTCCGCCGAGGCCAGCGGCGCGTGGTTTTCACTCTCGTTCAAGATCACGGTCATTTCGCCACCCAGTTCTTTGTAACGCCTGGCCGCCGCATCGGTGTACTCCGCGCGCCACGGGTCGGTCTTGTCGCTCACGTGAAGGATCGGAATGCTTGCCTTGGCCAGCACGTCGAGGCGGTCCATCGGCGGCGTCTTTACCATCAAACTCCGGATGGCGGGATTGATGCCGACGACGCACGCGACTTTGTCGGGATTTTCGATGGCCCACGCATACGCCTCGCCGGCGGCGGTCGCGGTTCCTTCCATCACAACTTTTTTCGCGAAGCCGTGCCCGGTCACGAGCTTGTAAGCGGCGTCCCAATTTGTTTGCACCGCGCCGGATTGCGCGACAATAGCCGGGATGACAATGTGAAACCCGCGCGCGAGCAACGCCTGGTCGATCACCGCGAC
>CAZMLP010000782.1:0-4460 GCA_964566745.1 uncultured Verrucomicrobiota bacterium
CTTCCAACTCGTAGAGCGCGTCATTGCGCGCCTCGTCCACGCGGGGATGCTGGCTGGTCGGCCCGATGAACAAGCCGCTAAAGAGAAATGAGAGCGAGGGATGGTTCTGCCAGTAGCAGACCATGCTCTTCAGCAAATCGGGCCGTCGCAAAATCGGGCTGTCCGACGGCGTCGCGCCGCCGATGACGACATGATTGCCGCCGCCCGTGCCGACGTGACGGCCGTCGATCATGAATTTTTCCGTGCCGAGGCGGGACTGCCGCGCCTCCTCGTAGAGCACGGTCGTGTTTCGCACCAACTCGTCCCAGGTGTGGGCGGGTTGCAAGTTCACCTCGATCACGCCCGGATCCGGCGTGACTTTGATATGGGTCAGACGCGGGTCATGGGGCGGTGTGCCGCCCTCGATCACCACCGGCAACTTCAATTCCGTCGCGGTCTCCTCGATGGCGGCAATCAGCTCGAGGTAGTCCTCAGTGGTGGACACCGGCGGCATAAACACATGCAACTTCCCGTCGCGCGGCTCCACGCAAATGGCCGTGCGCACAATCCAGTCCGCCGATTGCCGGGGCTTCGGGAGTTTTTCGTTGGCCAATGGCTCCGAGGCGACCGGCACCGGGCCGGGCAGTCCGCTGGCGCCCGTTGCGCCACCCGCGGCTGCCCCGGCGATAAATGGCTGGGCGACCCGTCCGCGTTGACGCACTCGCGCGCGAAAATCCTCCGGCAGCGGCACGGCCAACTCGGGTGAGGCCAAATCCGGTGGATAGACGTAGGGGTAATCCGTCGCCGCGACCCATGGCAGCGAATCGAGCGGCAAACGCAGGCCAATGGGCGAGTCCCCGGGGATTAGAAACAAATGCTCCGGGCGGAGAAACCAGGGGCCGCTGGTCCAGGGCTGGTCGCCGGACCGGGCGCGCTGGATCGGCAACACATGCCCGACCACCTTGTTGAGGCCCTGGGCAAACACCCGGGCGAGCCGGGCACGCTCCTCCTTGTTCTCAAGCCGCGCCTCCAACGGATCGACGTTGGTGGGCAGGCGCCGCTCACGCCACATATAATACCAGGCATCCTCGTAGGCGGGCAGGATATGCTTCGGCTTGACGTTCAACACTTGCGCCAGGCGGTGAATAAAGCGCTGGGAGTCGCGGTCCGAATGGCCGTAATTGGCCGCCTGCTCCGCGAACAGCGACGCGTCATGCCAGACCGGCTGGCCATCCTTGCGCCAGTAGCAACCAAACGCCCAGCGCGGCAGCGACTCGCCCGGATACCACTTTCCTTGCCCGTGATGCAACAGCCCGCCCGGCGCGAACTGCTTGTGCAACCGGCGCAGCAACACATCGGACAAACGTCGTTTTTCCGGCCCGACGGCGGTGAAATTCCACTCCTCGCCGTCCATATTGTCGATGGAGACAAAGGTCGGCTCGCCACCCATGGTTAGACGGACATCCCCCTGGCGCAATTCCCCGTCGATTTTATGACCAAGCGTCTCAATCTCCTGCCATTGCTCCTCCGTGTACGGCTTCGTGACCCGCGGCGACTCAAAAATACGCGTCACCTTCATCTCGTGGGTGAACTTCGACTCGCATTTATCCACCAGGCCCGCGATTGGCGCCGCCGCGGAAGGCTCCGGGGTGCAAGCCAGCGGGATGTGCCCCTCGCCCGCGAACAACCCGGAGGTCGGGTCCAAACCAATCCAGCCCGCGCCCGGCAGATAGACCTCGGCCCACGCGTGGAGATCGGTGAAATCGTGCTCGGCGCCGGACGGGCCATCGAGCGATTTCACGTCTGGTTTTAATTGAATGAGATAACCGGAGACAAACCGCGCGGCCAGGCCAAGATGCCGGAACGCCTGCACGAGGAGCCAGCCGGAGTCCCGGCACGAGCCGGATCCCCTGGTGAGAGTTTCCTCCGGGGTTTGCACGCCCGGCTCCAGACGGATCAAATATTTGATGTCCTTCCAGAGGCGCTGATTGAGCTGCACGAGAAAATCGATCGACCGCTGCTCGACACGCGGAACCGATTTGAGAAACTCGGTGAACAGCGGCCCGGCAGGCGTGGCCTCGATAAATGGCGCGAGCTCCTTGCGCAACGCCGGCTCGTAAGCGAAAGGAACTTTCTCCGCGCTGGCCTCCAAAAAAAAATCGAACGGGTTGTAAACCGACATTTCCGCCACCAAATCGACCTCGACCAAAAACTCGCCGGCTTTCTCGGGAAAAACCAGCCGCGCCTGGTAGTTGCTGAAGGGGTCCTGCTGCCAATTGATGAAATGGTCCTTCGGGAGAATTTTCAGCGAGTAGCTGAGAATCGGCGTCCGGCAATGGGGCGCCGGTCGCAGGCGCACGACGTGCGGAGAGTGTCCGACCGGGCGGTCGTAGGTGTAATGGGACCGGTGCTGCAGGGCGACATGAATGGCCATAACTCGCTTCGGGAAACAATGAACTGCGACCCCCAAGGGCATCGCGATTTACGACAGAATCACCGACAAATTTTCCTAAGCAGCAGCAGCCGCCGGGGCGGAGGCAAGACGAATGTGCCGCTCGACCGGCTCCGCGCCGATGGTGCCTTGCAACCGCGCCAGGTAATCCGGCGCCTCGATTTGGTCAAGTTGCCGTTGCGCGTGCTCCAGCCGCCCCCGGATGTTCAGGCGCGCCGCCTCGTCCGCGTGGCTGGTCCGGGCCAGAAACTTTTCCAGATACCGCGCATGCCGGCGCCACAACTGGCGGTCCAGTGATTGTTGCGCCACTAGCCGCTCGCGATACCAATCGCTCGCCAGCATGCTCTCGCGGGTGAAAAGGGCGCGGAAAGACGCGTCACCCAGCCCTTTGCCCTCGTGTTGGCCATGCAGCATCACATGGAGCAACGCCCGCAACGGCGGACAGGCCAAAGCGACGCTGCCATCGTCAAAGTAGCTTTGCGCGACGCGTTTCTGGGTGGTGACAATGTTGTCCATTCCGTCCGCAAAAACATCCTTGTCCTGCAGCTCGGGCCGCAACATTTCCTCGGTAAAGACCTCGTGCGGATGATTGAAAACACGGCCAAAGAAGGATCGCGCAAACTTCGCGGTAATGCGGTATCCCAGCCGGCTCGCCAGGACCTTTTTTCCGGCGTGCTCGAAGTCCTTGCACGCCTCCATGTAACCGTTCTCAACGAGAAACCCGGGATCGCGCTCCTCTTCCGTCATGCGGCAGAACACCTCGGGCACAAGCAGGCTGATGTCGTGGTCAAACCGGCATTTCGGGCCAACATATCCCGCCGCGGTGACAAACCCGTTGTGGCCGGTCAGGAGCCAGCTCACCAACGCGTTGTTCAGGTCCATGATCGGAGCAAGGGCGTTGAACGGCGCCTTGGTCATGGCGCCCTCGGAACCAGCTCCCGTGGTGGACGGGGACTTGCCTGTCATGGAGCAAATAAACTCCATAAACAGCTCGGGCAACTCCATGTAATGGACCGGGTTGAACACCGCCAGCGGCCGGATGCCCGGCTCCGGCGGATTGTTGCGGCGGCCCGGCAAAATCACATCCACCGGCGTGTGCAGCGCCTGGCCGAGGGGAACCCGGCGGCGGAGACGCGCGCCAATCTCGGCAAGATAAACACCGCGGGGATTGAGCAGATCCGTGCGCGCTTGAAGGTAGCGCGGGTTCTTCGTCGGTTTGCCATCCACCATGCGCGGATGAGCGGTGGAAACGAAGTAGGCCGGCTTTCCCTGCTCCACCATCTCGCAAATCACCCGCTGCATCGGCTCGGTAAATTGATTGAAGCCGATGGCGTCCTCCAGCAAATCGCGCGCTTTCGCGACCGGCAGCGGCTCGTAGTTGGAAAAGAAATTTCCCGGCCGGCCAAAATCCGCCTCGGTCTGGCGGTCATAACCCCGGTGGATCGCGTCATCCGGGCGCTGGAACAAACGGTATTCGCAATTGTGGACGAATTTGACCGCCATTCTCCCGGGAGCCGACTCGATATTTTTCAACCCGGAGACAGGAGCCACCACGGAGGCGGTGATATCGTCCTCCATTTGCAGCTTCACCGCCGGGTGGAAATCCTTGCGCAAGCCAAAAGTGCGCCACGCGCCGTCCTGGTCATAACCGACGCGCAGGAAATTCCCGACCAGCTTGCGATTCTCGCACTTCAGCTCGTTGCCGGGCTTGCCGTTAATGATGTCCACGCTAAAGTGCTCGCGCCAGTTGTCGCCCCATTCCGGCTTGTAGAAGCGCTTCACCACAAACACCAGTTCCTTGATGTATTGGGGAATGGAGTTGAGCCACTTGTTGTACTCGGCGGTGTACTCGCGCGTCGCCGGAGTCAGCAACTTGATGACCGAGCCCAGGGACCGCTCGGGCGAAAACACCGGGCGCGTGTCGGTCTTGGTCTTGTCCTTGAAGCGATGGGAGCAATCGTGCGCCAGGAGGTCGGCCACGCGGTCAAAGTCCTTCTTGAAGTCGGCGACGAACACCGGGCCCTGAATG
>CAZMLP010000783.1:0-8126 GCA_964566745.1 uncultured Verrucomicrobiota bacterium
AGCGCACGCTCAAGAAGCAGGGCGAGATCAAGCATCGCAACGACCTCGGTCGCGAGAAGTTTTTGGAGAAGGTCTGGGAGTGGAAGGAGAAGCACGGCGGCATCATCATCCAGCAGTTGAAAAAACTGGGGGCCTCGTGCGACTGGACCCGCGAGCGGTTCACGATGGACCCGGAGTATTCCGCCTGCGTGACGCGCGTGTTCGTGGACCTTTACAAAAAAGGTTTCATCTATCGCGGCAAGCGGATGGTGAACTGGTGTCCCGCGTCCTTGACCGCGCTCTCCGACGAGGAAGTGGTCATGAAGGAGCAGAAGGGCTTCCTTTATTACTTCAAGGTCGAGGTGGCGGAGGACCCGACGGTGTTTCTGACCATCGCCACAACGCGTCCGGAGACGATTCCCGGCGACACGGCGGTGGCGGTGAATCCGAAAGATCCGCGCTACTCCCATTTGATCGGCAAGCACGTGGTGCGTCCCCTGCCCCACGAGCTTCCCCTGGAGCAAAAGCTCATCCCGATCATCGGGGACGAGCATGTGGATTTCGAGTTCGGCACCGGAGTTCTTAAAGTCACTCCCGCGCATGACAAGGCAGACTTCGAGATCGGCCAGCGGCACAAGCTGCGCGTGGTGGAAGTGATTGACGCGACCGGCGTGATGAACGAACTGGCGGGCGCGGACTTGCGCGGCCAGGACCGTTTCAAGGCGCGCAAGCTGGCCGCCGAGAAATTGAAGGAGCTAGGCTCGCTGGAGAAAGAGGAGCCGTACACGAACAACGTTGGTTACAGCGAGCGGGCGGATGTGCCGATCGAGCCGCGCCTGAGTGAACAATGGTTCCTGAAGTATCCGAGCGTGCCCGCGTCCCGCGACTGCGTGCAGCAACCAGGCGACGCCGTGGACGTGAACAAAATGCGGTTCCACCCGGATCGCTGGGCCAAGGTGTACGACCATTGGATGGGCGGCATTCAGGACTGGTGCATTAGCCGGCAACTTTGGTGGGGGCATCGGATTCCGGTGTGGTATCGCGGCTCCGAGATTTATTGCGGGGTGGAGGCGCCCGCAGGCGGGGGATGGACCCAGGACCCCGATGTGCTCGACACTTGGTTTAGCTCGTGGCTTTGGCCGTTTGCGACCATGGGCTGGACCAGCGACGCGGCGAGGGACAAAGCCAACCCGACGCTCGCGATGTTCTATCCGACCACCGATTTGGTGACCGGCCCGGACATCATCTTCTTCTGGGTCGCGCGCATGATCATGGCGGGGTACGAGTACATGGGCGACCTGCCGTTCCGGAACGTCTATTTTACCGGCATCATCCGCGACAAGCAGGGCCGCAAGATGTCGAAGAGCCTGGGCAACTCGCCCGACCCGCTCGACTTGATTGCGAAATACGGCGCGGACGCGTTGCGCTTTGGCGTGATGCGCTCGGCGCCGCTCGGGCAGGACATTTTGTTTGATGAACAGGCGGTCGAGCTCGGGCGCAACTTTTGCAACAAGCTCTGGAACGCCTGCCGGTTCCGCCAAATGGTCGGCGGCGCGGAAACGATGGAGGGCGAGATCAACCCCGCCCTGCTCACCTCGGACGATAAATGGATTCTGCTGCGGCTCGATCAAGCGATCCGCGAGGTGACGCGCGCCTTCGCGGACTACAAGTTCAGCGACGCGACTGCGACGCTCTACCGCTTCTTCTGGAGCGAATATTGCGATTGGTACATCGAGGCGACCAAGGCGGTGATCAATGGCGCCGACGCCGCGCGCAAGGCGAACACACTGGCGGTGATCGATTTCGTGCTCGGCAACCTGTTGCGCCTGTTCCATCCGTTCCTGCCGTTTATCACCGAGGAGTTGTGGCACGGGATGGGTTTCGCTGGGGATTTGCCGGAGAATCGCGGCGGGCGGACCATCATGTTCGCCGCCTGGCCCAAGGCATTAAGCGACGAGGAGAAACTATTCTTCGGCCTCGACGATGCTGCGGACCAATTGGCGGCCGCGAAATATGAATTGGTGGGATTGGGCCGCAATCTGCGTCGCGAGTTCAACATTCCAGCAAACAAGAAGATTGATTTCATCATCAGATCCAGCTCGAGCTCTTCATCCGAAGAATTAGATGAAATCGAGCTCTCAACTACTGAAAGTCTTCTCAACGCGTCGTCATTAACGAGCAAATCATCGTCATATTCACCGCCAAGTGGCACTCCGACTGTCGCGAATTCATTTGGCGAACTGTTTCTGCCTCTGGCGGGTTTAGTTGACGCCGCCGCGGAACGCGCGCGCCTGACGAAGGAATTGGAGAAGATTCGCGCCGAGATCCAGAAGGTGGAGCAAAAGCTCGCGAACCCGAACTTCACGGAAAAAGTCCCGGCGACCGTGCTGATGGAGCACAAGCAACGTCTGCTCGATTGGCAGGGCAAGGAAAAACAGGTGCTTGCCGCGCTGGAGAATCTGCCGGAGTAAGGCCAGCCAAACGCAGCCCGCGGGAGCGAAAGCTCGCCGGGTGGAATTGTCGCGCGCCGGCCGGCCCCTCCGCCGGCCGGACCAGCGGTCACTGTAAATCTCGCCTCATCCGCGACGGGCTGCCTCGATTTTCGCGATGTCGATTTTCCCCATTTCCATCATCGCCTCAAAGGCGCGCTTGGCTTCCGCGCCGCCCGCGGCCATCGCCTCGCTGAGAACCCGGGGAGTGATCTGCCAGGACAATCCCCAACGATCCTTGCACCAGCCGCAGGCGCTTTCCTCGCCACCATTGCCGACGATCGCGTTCCAGTAGCGGTCAGTCTCCTCCTGGGTGTCGGTCGCGATCTGAAAGGAGAAGGCCTCGCTGTGTTGAAACATCGGGCCGCCATTGAGGCCGAGGCAGGGAATGCCCAGCACGGTGAACTCCACCGTCAGCACATCGCCGGCTTTTCCCGACGGGTAATCGCTTGGCGCGTGGCGCACCGCGGTGACCTTGCTGTCCGGAAAGGTCGCCGCGTAAAAACGCGCCGCGTCCAAAGCGTCCTTGTTATACCAAATGCAGATCGTGTTTTTGGGAGCCGGATTTTTCATGGGTGAATTTTGCATTGCCACTGGTGTTAATGGAAAAAGTTTTTGGCGGGTTTTTTAATTGGCGGGCGGCTCGTGAAACGGTCGCACTTCGACCGGCACTCTGCAGGCGACAGTGGCTTTTTTGCCCCAGGCCAATGCCTGGTCCAGATCAGCTGCTTCCAAAATCCACAAACCGCCAATGTGCTCCTTGGTCCTCAGATACGACCCGTTGGTGACAACAACGGCGCCATCGGCCTTAGCGCGGAGCGACTTTGCGCTGTCGGCCGGGTGCAGCCCGCCCACGAAAATCCTGGCGCCAGCGGCCACCATCTCCTCGTTGAGCAGGTCGATCGCGTGGTCCATCGCCTCGTCCTCCGTGGACGCGTCATAGTTGTCAGGGTGGTAAATGGTCACTAAATACTTGGGCATAAGGTGTTTTCGTTTTTGTGTTCGGACGGGCGAGTTGCCCCGTCTGCATTACCTCAACGAACGGCCAGCCCGCAAAAGGACAAATCGTCCAAGAAATTTTCATTCCCCACACCTTCGTGCAAATCATGATGTCTCGTCCCGCCATGCTTCGATCCCGTCACGCGAGACCCCCTCCTCGTTCTATCCATCGCCGCTCCGATTCTGAATGATTAAAAAGTTCCGAAAACGCGGAGATCTCCGGTACACTCGCTCCGATGCGCGATTCCGATCCGAATAATGACCTCGCCCAGCAATTGAAGGCGGCGACCGATCTGCTCGAAAAAGTGGCGGTTGACCGTGATGTGCTGGACAAGCTTTCGGAGAATGACCGGGCGCGCCTCCTGGCCGCCGCGCAGAGAATTTCGTTTCCGGATCGCTCCGAGCGTCGCCGCCAGGCCAAGGACAAATCACGCGCCCGCAAGGCGGCCAAGGCGGAACGGCTTCAATTGGCGCTGAATCAAACCGGCATTCGCGCCTTGCGCCGCGAGAAGGTCTTCCTAACCCCGAATGTTTTTCCGCCCGAAAATTTTCAACAGCAGGAAGTCAGCGAGGATCCCGAGTTTCGCGAAGCCATCGAACCGCTGAACTGTTACGTCTGCAAACAGGATTACACCACGGTCCATCATTTCTACGACCAGTTGTGTCCCGCCTGCGCCGCGCTGAATTTTCAGAAGCGCACTGAGAGCGCGGATCTGCGGGGGCGGGTGGCGCTGCTCACCGGGGGGCGGGTGAAGATCGGGTATCAGGCTGGCATCAAGCTCTTGCGAGCCGGGGCGGATCTAATTGTGTGCACCCGGTTTCCACGGGACGCGGCGGTGCGCTACGCGGCCGAGCCGGATTTCAACGAATGGGGAGACCGGTTAAAAATCTACGGGCTCGATCTGCGCCACACGCCGAGCGTTGACGCGTTCACCCGTCATTTGCTTGAGACGCAACCCCGTCTCGATTTTATCATCAACAACGCCTGCCAGACGGTTCGCCGTCCGCCCGAGTTCTATGAGCACATGATGGCGATGGAGAAAGGCCCGCTGGAAGACATGCCCGGGCCGGCTCGAAAACTCCTCGGAGATTACGAGGGCCTGCGAGGCTACAGCATGCTTCCGGAGACGGCGGGGATTACGCGGGCCGCGGAATTGTCCCAAGTCGTGCTCCTGCCGGAAGAACTGGCGGCCCGGAAGGACCTGTTTCCTCAGGGAAAGCTTGATCAGGATCTTCAACAGGTGGATCTGCGCGGACGTAATTCCTGGAGACTGACCTTGTCCGAGGTTTCAGCCGTCGAATTGCTGGAGGTTCACCTGGTAAACGCGGTGGCGCCATTTATTCTGAATGCGCGTCTGAAGCCGCTCATGCTCAAGTCCCCCGAGCGGGACAAGCACATCGTCAATGTCTCCGCAGTCGAGGGGCAATTCTACCGCCGGTGGAAGACGACGCGGCATCCGCACACCAACATGGCCAAGGCCGCCCTCAACATGATGACGCGGACTTCCGCCGCGGATTACCAGGCGGACGGCATCCACATGAACGCGGTGGACACCGGCTGGGTGACCGACGAGGACCCGGTGGAAATCGCCGCGCGGAAAAGAAAGGATCACGCCTTCCATCCGCCTCTCGATATTGTGGACGGCGCCGCGCGGATCGTTGATCCCATTATCGCCGGATTCAACACCGGCCATCATATTTGGGGGAAGTTCCTCAAGGATTATCGCGAGACGGATTGGTAAGATTCCGTCTGGCAATTTGAAACATTCCGATGCGTGCGCTTCCTGCGGAGCGTCACTAATTCTTCACGGCGGCCGGCAATCGAGCGATAAAAGACGCGATTATTCATTTTTACGGGGGCATTATGTCGCATAATTCCGTCGAAAAATTAAAACAACTTGCCCAGTCGCCGGTCTAACCGCTTAGATTGTTGTTGGAAGATGAAGTGAGGACCGGGCGGAATCGCGAAGGAGCCGGATGGCCAAAAGTATGATGACGCGGTTGCTTTTCGCATTGGCCACGGCGGATTGAACTGGAATTGCCGAGTACAATTTTAATTTTCGGAGATTAATCAGAGAAAGCCCCGTTGTGAATCAAACCACGCGCTATTTGCAGTCGGTCACGGCCCAGGAAAACTTGGAGATCGCCGTGCTGGTCAATTACCTGGTGATGGACGCCGTGAAGGCCGGCGCCAGTGACATCCATATCGAGCCGTGGGAGAGCACCCTGGTGGTCCGCATCCGCATCAACGGCGTGCTGAATGAGCTGGTGCACCTGCCGCTCGACCTCATGGAAAAAATTTCAGGCCGCCTGAAGGTGATGGCCAGCCTCATCAGCTACCAGACCGACCTGCCGCAAGAGGGCCACGCCCCGGCCAGCCCGGACATTGGCGGCGTCGAGTTGCGCATCTCGATTTTTCCCACCGTGCGCGGCGAGAAAATCGTCATCCGTATCTTCGATCCGAGCAATCGCAGCTTCGATTTGGCGACGCTCGGTTTTGAGGAGGAAAACCTGCAAACGTTCCTCTCGCTGCTCAACCGGCCCAGTGGCTTGATTTTGCTCACCGGCCCGACTGGCTCCGGCAAGACCACTGCGATTTACGCCGCGTTGTATCATTTGGTGCAGCGTTCCGGTCCGACGATCAGCATCAGCACGGTGGAGGATCCGGCGGAGTTCAACCTACCAATGATCAGCCAGGCGCAGGTGAACATGGCGAAAGAATTCACCTACCCGGTCGCGCTCCGGTCGTTGATGCGGCAGGACCCTCAGGTGATCATGATCGGCGAGATTCGCGATCCTGACACGGCCAGCATCGCGGTGCAGGCCGGACTCACGGGCCACTTGGTGATCAGCACGATTCACAGCGGCAGCACGGCAGGCGTGTTCGCCCGGTTGATCAACATGACCATCGAGCCGTTCCTGCTGGCCTCGAGCATCAGCGGGGTGATCGGGCTGCGGCTTATTCGCAAGAACTGCACGTTTTGCGCCGAGCCGTACCAGCCCGAGCAGGCGTGGCTGCGCATGCTGCCCCCCGATGCAATTGAGACGGCGCAGTTCCGCAAGGGGGCGGGGTGTGCCGAGTGCTCCTACACTGGCTTCCTTGGTCGCACGGCGCTGACGGAAATGATGATCGTGGACGAGGTATTGCGGGACGCGATCATGCAAAAAATCCCGACCAAGGCGCTTCAGCAAATCGCCATCCAGCAGGGGATGAGCACCTTGTGGCACACGGGCTTGCGCCGGGTGCTGCGAGGCGAGACCACGTTGGAGGAGATTATGCGCGTGGTGGCAGTGGAATAAATCTGGCCTGCCGTCCAATTTTCCCGGAAGAAAAGGAATGGGACGCGGTCTCCGCGTCCCATCTTCGTTTGCACCGGCCATTTACCACCCCGCCCGAATCCCCGTTGCGGTAAACACGGTCGCTCTCAAAATGGCCGCGAGCCTTTTTCTCTCCTCGCCACGCATGATCTGGTAGAACCTTGACACACCAGAACATGAGCGAACCCAACCAGCGCGAGGAGGCGATTTTCGACGCGGCCGTCCAACTCTCCCCGGACCAACGCCCTGCTTACTTGCAGGGGGCTTGCGGCACGGACACGGAATTGCTTAAGCGGGTCCAAGGGTTGCTTGACGCCCACGAGCAGGCGGGCGGATTGTTGGACCCTCCGGCGGGCGAGGCCAAGGGCGCCTCCGGCACAATTCACCTCAGTTTCCCCCTCACCGAAAAAGTCGGTGACCGAATCGGTCGATACAAGCTGCTGCAACAAATTGGCGAGGGGGGTTGCGGTGTGGTGTACATGGCCGAGCAAGAGGAGCCGGTGCGGCGCCGCGTGGCGCTCAAGGTCATCAAGCTCGGCATGGACACGAAGAGCGTCACGGCGCGCTTCGAGGCGGAACGCCAGGCGCTGGCCATGATGGATCATCCAAACATTGCCAAAGTGCTCGACGCCGGCGCGACGGAGACCGGCCGGCCGTTCTTCGTGATGGAACTGGTGCGCGGCATCCGCATCACCGAGTATTGCGACCAGAACAAGCTCTCCACCGTGGAGCGCCTCCAGCTATTTGTGCAGGTCTGCCAGGCCATCCAGCACGCGCACCAGAAGGGAATCATTCACCGTGACATCAAGCCCTCGAACATTCTTGTCACGCTGCACGACGGCACGCCGGTGCCGAAGGTGATTGATTTCGGCATTGCGAAGGCAACGCAGGGCCGGCTCACGGACCAGACGCTGTTCACCGCGTTCGAGCAATTCATCGGCACGCCCGCCTACATGAGCCCCGAGCAGGCCGAGATGAGCGGGCTGGACGTGGACACCCGCAGTGACATCTACGCGCTCGGCGTGCTGCTGTACGAGTTGTTGACGGGCAAAACGCCATTCGACGCGAAGGAACTGATGACCGCTGGCTTGGACCGGATGCGGCAAACCATTCGCGAGCAAGAACCGTCGCGGCCCTCGACCCGCGTCAGCACGATGCTCGACGCCGATCAGTCCACCACCGCGCGCCACCGGCGGATCGAGGCGCCGAAATTGATCCATTTGTTGCGTGGCGACCTCGACTGGATCGTGATGAAGTCGCTGGAAAAGGACCGCACCCGCCGTTACGAGACGGCCAATGGCCTCGCGTTGGACGTTCAGCGGTACTTGAGCCATGAGCTGG
>CAZMLP010000784.1:0-4585 GCA_964566745.1 uncultured Verrucomicrobiota bacterium
TCTGCTCTACTTCATTCTTGTCACCACATTCAGCGACGTCGGCGCGTACGTGACCGGTTCACTGATCGGACGGCACAAGATGATCCCGCGCATCAGTCCCGGGAAGACGTGGGAGGGATTTGGCGGGGCGATTGTTTTTTCCACCATCTCCAGCCTGGTTTTCACCCGCATCTTCGCGGACCGGCTCGCGGGCATGAACTGGATTCACGCCACCATCTTGGGTGTCTTGTTGAGCGTCTGTGCCGTGGTCGGCGATTTGATAGAATCACTTTTCAAGCGAGAAGCGGGACAGAAGGATTCTGGAAATCTTTTTCCCGGCATCGGCGGGATCCTCGATTTGCTGGACAGCCTGCTCTTTAACGCGCCGATTATGTACCTCTACCTGCGGCATGTGCTTACGCATTAACCCCGCCGGCATCGGATGCCTTTGATAAAGTGACCGTCGCTCCGAGTGATTCCACTTTCCGTTGGATTCCTCGATTGCTTTTCAAGACCCGCGCTCCAAAAACATGGCCGAGGTTACCTGCCCTCAGGCTTCGGCTTGGTCCAAACGCCGGACAAAGTCTTGGTTTGCGTGGCGATGACGCGGTTGCCCGCGTCCAACAACTCCAGTTGCAGCGTGTCCACCGTAAAACTGTCGCCGCCCACGGCAGCGTCCGCCTTTACCGTGAAATCGAGCAGTTGCAGACCGCGGCCCGGATTCACCTTTTCCTCCTTGATCTCAAACCACTTCGCGCTTTCGGGATGGCCACCCTGCAAGATGCGCGCCCGCAACTTGCCAAGGCCGGAGACGAGGTAATATTTGACGGTCACGTAACCAGTCGAAGCATCGGTTTGCTTGAAATCATCCAACTCAATGGAACTGACAGCGGGCGGCGGTTTCGCCGCGCCAGACTTGGCGTCGTTGGCCCCGGAGGCGACCGCGCCGCTGTTCGCGGGAGGCCGCCACATGAGCAGCATGGTGGCGGGGAATAAATTCAGGCGTTGCGCGACACTGGCCGCCGCGTCTTGCAGATAGACCATCACCTTGTCCGTCTGGTAAGCGCCGGTCAACGTGCCGCCATTGGCGGGCGGCTGGAACTTGACGGGAAACAGCAGGAAGTTGCGGCGAGAACGGCCAATCTCGGCGGGCGCGGCGCTAAAATAGCGGCTCGCCTCGGGATCGTTGAGGCGGCTGATTTCCACTCCCATCATCGGTTTGGAAAAGCTGTCGTGGTATTCGAACTCCACGCCAATGGTCATCTGGCTGCGGTCCAGGCTGCGATTCACCACATCCACGTTCGTGACCTTGGTCTTCAGATTTGCGGCGAGAACAGGCGCGGGGGCCGGAGTTGCCGGAGCCGCCTCGGATTTGGCGGCAAGCGCTTTTTCCTCCGCCAGGCGTTGGGCCTCCGCCTCGGCGGCGGCGGCAAGCCGTGCCTTCTCCTGCCGCTCGGCCTCCGCCTTCGCTTGCGCCTCGGCCAGGGCGGCTGCCTCGGCTTCCGCTTTCTTGCGGGCGGCCTCACGCGTCTCCGCTTCCGCCTGGGCCTTCGCCTCGGCAATTCGTTTTTCCTCGGCGAGGCGCTTGGCTTCCGTCTCCGCCGCCAGCCTCGCCTTTTCCCTCACCTCCGCCTCTTCCCTGGCCTTGGCCTCGGCGACCCGTTTCTCTTCCGTCAAACGTTTGGCTTCGGCCTCGGCAGCCAGCCGCGCCTTCTCACGTTCCTCCGCCTCCGCTTTGGCCTTGGCCTCCGCGACGCGTTTCTCCTCCGCAAGCCGCTTGGCTTCGGCCTCGGCGGCCAGCCGCGCCTTCTCCCGTTCCTCCGCTTCCGCTTTGGCTTTGGCTTCCGCAACGCGTTTTTCTTCCGCGAGCCGTTTGGTTTCCGCCTCGGCGGCCAGCCGGGCCTTCTCCCTGGCTTCCGCGTCGGCCTTGGCTTTGGCCTCGGCGACGCGCTTCTCCTCGGCCAGACGCTTCGCTTGCGCTTCCGCCGCCAGCCGGGCCTCCTCGCGCTCCTTGGCAATGGCTGCCTGGCGTTCCTTTTCTTGCTGGTCCGCCTCCTCCTGCGCCTTTTTCTCGGCGGCCAGTTTTTCGGCCGCGAGTCGCTTGGCCTCGGCTTCCGCCCTGCGTTCCGCTTCCGCGCGAGCTTTGGCCTCTTCTTGCGCCTTTTTCTCGGCCAAGGCTTTTTCCTCCACCAGCCGCTTGGCCTCGGCTTCCGCCTTGCGCTCCGCCTCCACGCGTGCTTGGGCCTCCGCTCGCGCTTTCTTTTCCGCCAGGTCTTTCTCTTCCGCAAGTCGCCTGGCTTCCGCTTCCGCTTTGTGTTCCGCCTCGGCCCGCGCGGCGGCCTCCGCTTGCGCCCTCTTTTCGGCCAGGGCTTTTTCGGCCGCGAGCCGTTTGGCCTCGGCTTCCGCCTTGCGCTCCGCCTCCGCGCGAGCCTTCGCTTCCTCGAGAGCCTTCGCCTCGGCGACCCGTTTCTCCTCGGCCAGGCGCCTGGTTTCCGCCTCCGCCTTAAGCCGGGCCTCCTCCCGGGCGGTTGCCTCCGCCTCGGCCCTCAATCGCGCCTCCTCACGCTCCTTCGCCTCGGCTTCCTGCCGGGCCTTTTGCTCGGCGAGTTGGCGAGTCTTTTCATCGGCCTTCACTTTATCCTCCGCGAGGCGTTTGGCATCCGCCTCGGCCTTGAGCCGGGCTTTTTCGCGCGCCTCGGCCTCTTTGGCCAAAATTTCCGCGGACGGTCCGCTCGCGGCGACCGACAGCACTGCCGGCGCGTTGGCACTGCCCCAATTGATGGTCTTGAGGAACGGAATGCCGGCGATCACGGTGACGCCGTTGTTGTTGAGAATCAGGACGCGGACGCGATCCGAGGTGAATTGCGGCGGCACCCCCGGCTCGTCGTTGAAATACTTGACCTTGGCCGACACGATGCCCCGCCCCGCGCCAATGGCCACGGGATCGGCGCCAAACCAGCTCGCAATGCCCTTTTGGTTGCGCTTCTCAATCACCGGCAGAAGCAGCGCGCTGGCGCCGGAGGTTCCATCATACGTGTAGTCGAAGGTGAGGATCGCGAGGGTTCCATCCTTCGATTGGCTGGTGACACGCAGGTTGGCAATGCCGTTGCCCGCCTGTTGTTGAAACGGCGACTCGGGCTGGATGAGGATCGGTTGGGCCAATGCCCAGGGAAATCCCAGTTGCACGACCAGCACTCCGGTAAGCAGCCATTGGAGCAGTTTCATGGTGGATGAGCGTAAGTGAGGTCGCGGAGGATTAAAAGCTGGTTCACCACCGCGAGCGAGGCGCCACGCCCGCGAAAAACTTTAGGGTGTCTGCTCCTCCCTGTTTATTTCGCCAAGGCCACGATGTACCGCTGCATGCGGGCCGACTCATCGGTCTGGCCAAGGTGGACGTAGATCTGATGCAGGTTGGAGCACATGCGCAGGATGATGCGACGCGGGGAGACCGAGGAGAGATACCCCTCCTGCACGCCGTGCCCATTATCGACCAGTTGCTTCATGCAGTCCTTTTTCGTCAGCAACAGGCCTTGGTTAAAGGCGTCAATGTAAACCTCGCCCAAGGGCGACTGGTAGCGGCACAAAAAGTGACCCGGCATGCCAATGCCTGTGACCGGAAGGCGCAACCGCCGGGCGATCAGGATGTAAATCGTGCAGAGACCGATCGGATTGCCGGAACGGGTGTCGATTACCCGGTTCAAATAGCTGTTCTCGGGGGCAAAGTAGCGCTTCTTGTTGCCGTTGAAACCGAGGTGGGAAAACAGGTAGTCGTTGATGCCGCCCAGAATCTTGTCCGGTGGACCGGCGGGATCAATCCGCTCGCGCAACTCGCCCGCGAAATTGTCCAGCAACGCCTGATAGGCCGTCACGTTGATGTCCGGGTAACGAGTCTGCGCCAGCAGCCAGGCGCCTTCCTCCAAACGGGCCTCATCCGCAAACCGCCCGCCCGCCCGTTTGTCATTCGCGGGTTGGCTGTTCTCGTTCCAATGGTAATCCTCGCCTTGATGCAGGCAGAACGCCATGAACCGCTGATCGGCCCTTTGCCGGTCCAAGTGCTCCACCAACTCGCGAATTCGGCGGCGCAGAACCGCGTCGTCACTCAGCAAATGAGGCCGGAGCCAGGCCACTTGCCCGTGGGAGAGAATCTTGCCCCGGACTGTTTGATAGACGCTGGCGTCTTCGTCCGTCAGGAGTTGGAGCAAAGCGGCTTTTTGGCCATCCGAGAGGGCCTCCGCCATACCACCAGGAGGGGTGTTGCTCATGATTGACTGATCTGCACGGGACCATGCCACAAAACGGTGACAAATACAAACGAATAAGCGCGGGGGCGGTCCTGTCATTTCGTCGGAATCACCTCGGTGGACGGCATGAGCATTCGCTCGTAAAGCGCAAGGTATTCTCCCACCGCGCTTTCCCACGAATGATCGGCGGTCATGGCGTTCGCCCGGTAGTGTTCCAGCCACTCCGGATTCTGATAAAGCGTCAATGCCTTCCGCATCGCCTTGGCCAGGGCGCGCGGGGTGTATTCGGTGAACTTAATCCCGTTGGCGTGGTCGAGGTTTTCGGTGGCGTCCACCACGGAATCGTCCAATCCGCCGGTCGCGCG
>CAZMLP010000785.1:0-4730 GCA_964566745.1 uncultured Verrucomicrobiota bacterium
GATCTCGATTATTCAGCCCATCGGTACGCGGCGCGGCTCGACTTTGGATGGGAGCTTCAGCAAGCGTTGAAAAACTCCGGGCGCGCCTGGTCCGGGACCAAATTCGCGGAGCTGCGTGACAAGTTGCAGGAAAAGATTTGCCCGGCCGCAGGGGCGGAAAGCGTGGCGGGCGGAGTTGCGAACCTGGTCGCCAACCGGCTGTCCGCAGTCTGGCATTTCAACGGGGCCAGCTTTTCCATTTTCTCGCACGAGAACTCGGTTTTCAAAGCCCTCGAGCTGGCGCGCTTCTTTTTGGAAGTCGATGGCGCGGACGCGGTGGTGGTGGGCGGCATCGACATGGCGGGCGGTTGGGAGCGGACGCTCTGGGAACAGGAGTTTCATCCCCCCAACACCTCGACGGATCGATTTGCCTTTTCACGCGAGTCCAATGGTTGGAGCGTGGGCGAGGGGGCTGGAGCCGTCGTGTTGACCACGGAGGAATTCGCGAAAAAGCGGGGCCTGCGCGCTTACTCGACGCTTCGTTCTTTGGAGACGCGGCAAGGCGTGTCGGGAAACCGGGTCGGCCCCGCGCCTTCCGCCGCGGATGTCAGCAAGGTTGCTCGGCAAGCCTTGGCGGCCGCCGGTTTGGCCCCGAGCGACGTCGGCCTGGTGGAGGCGCACGCCAGTGGCATTGCCGACGAGGACTTGGCTGAAATCGACGGGCTGGCTGATGTGTACACACGAGCAGCTGGTTCGCCAGCTTGTGTGCTCGGGTCCGCTAAAACCGTCGCCGGTCACCTCTTTGCAGCGTCGGGGATCGCGAGCCTGATCAAAGTCTCGCTCGCTTTGCACCACGACTACCGGCCAGGAACCCGCTGGCGCGGTCCGAAACACCCGGCGACATTTGAAAACAGCAATTTTTTAATTCCGGCGGTGACCGGGGCATGGCCGGAGAACAAACCGCGCTTTGCCGCCATTAACAGCCTCGGAGCCGACGGCTCCTGCGCGCATGCTGTTTTCGCCGCTGGATTTCCTTTTTCGGAATATTTCCGGCCGCCGCCGCCCGAACCGGTCTTGCCGCGACTGCCCAAAGTGCTGAAGACCGGCCCCAAAAGAATTGGCAACCGCCGTTTGCGTGATCCGGCCCCCCGCGCAAAGATTTCGCCGGAATCGGCGGACACCTCCCCGCTCGAAGCGCATCGCCGGAAACATCGCGAGCTGGCCGCCCGGGCGCAGGAAAACACCATGCGCGGTCACGGGCTTTATCTGGCCGCGTTGGGGACGGGATTTCCCGAGCCCCGCGCCTCCGTTCGGCCAAAGTCGCTGGTCTGGAACTACGATCAAATCCTGGAGCTTGCGACCGGGCGGCTGGCCGCCGTTTTGGGCCCCGCGTACGCGGAGGCGGATTCTTTCCCCGTTCGGATGCGCCCCCCCGCGCCGCCCTTTCTTTTCGTGTCGCGGGTTACCCGGTTGACGGCCCGGCCGCGTCAACTGGAATCGTTTGTGATGGAGTGGGAATTTGATCTGCCCGAGGACGCCTGGTTTGCCTCGCACGGCGTTCCCAGCACGCTCGTTTTTTCCGAGTCCTCGCACGCGCTCATTCTTGGGCTGCTCTATGTGGGCGATCCGCTCTTTCTTGGTCGTGACACGCGTTTTCGCGTTCTCGACGCCACCAGCAGTTTCTTTGGGGAACCGCCCGGGCTCGGCCGGACGTTTACCGGTCGATCGACGGTGACCTCTTTTCTCAAGACTGGGCGAGCCATCTTGTTCCGCTACACCTACGAGTGTTTTTATCAAGGCGTCTGCTTTTTTCGCAGCCAGTCGCAGGCCGGAATGTTTCATCAAGAGGATCTTCGCCAATCTGGCGACCGGTCGCTGGTTTGGCCGCGCGCGTTGAACGAATGGACACCGCTTCCTTTAAGCCGGCTTTCCAACAAGGACTCCTTCGACGAGTCTGACATCGAGGCGCTGCAACGAGGCGATTTTCGCGCCTGTTTCGGGTCGGGCGAGCCGTTTCAAAAACCGAGCCTGCTCGCGCCGCCCAGGTTGCTTCTGGTGAAACGCGTTCGTGACATCGACTTGCGCGGAGGTCGCTGGCATCAAGGATTTATTGCGGGCGAATGGGACGTGGATCCGAACCATTGGATTTTTCCCGCTCATTTTCCGGACGATCCCTTGATGCCTGCCACGCTCCTGATAGAAGCCTGCCTCCAAACCGCGCTTTTCTTCATGTACGACCTGGGATTTCTCCGCTCGTTCCAGAATTTCAAACTCGCGGTGGTTCCCGACCTGCCCGTGAAGGCAAAATTTCGCGGAGCAGTGCGTCCGGAGCCGGGGTTGCTCCGGTTTTGCCTGCATTTGAAAAGAATTGAGGCGGTGCCTCATCACCAGCTCCGGTTCGACGCGGAAATCGTTTTGCAAGGGCGGGTCATCGGTCTCATTGAGAACCTGGCGCTCCGGCTCGCGCCCGCCACATGAGCAACGCTGGCCAGAATTCCGAATCGCTGCTCTCCGCTCTGGCGAAGCTCGACACCGGGTATCGCGTCCACCGCAAAAAGGGCAAGCCTGTGCTAATGGAGGACGCTGCTCCCGCTTCCGGCAAACGGCCCCTCGGCGTGTTGATTCTTCCGGCCAACCCGGAAAGAACACTGGGATCTGCCGCGTTTCGCGAGGCCTACCAAGTCCGTTACAATCTTATGGCGGGCGGCATGGCCCACGGAATTTCCTCCGAGGAGTTGGTCTTGGCAATGGGCCGGGCTGGCTTTCTCGCCGTCTTTGGCGCGGCGGGCTTGTCGCTCGAACGGATTGAGCAAGCCATTCATGCTCTTCAAACGGCGCTGCCCCGCGGGCCGTTCGGGATCAATTTTATCCACACGCCCGGCGATCCCGCCGACGAGAGCCGGCGAGTTGCGCTTTTTCTAAAGCGGGGCGTTCGTATCATCGAGGCCTCGGCATTCTTTGGAGTCACCCCCGCGCTCGTTCATTACCGCGCCGCCGGGTTGCAACGCGGCCCGGACGGTGGCGCGCGGATTCAAAACCGGATCATCGCCAAAGTGTCGCGCAAGGAAGTCGCCGCGCAGTTTTTGGCGCCCCCGCCCGTCGCGTTGATCAACACGCTCGCGCAACAAGGCTTGATCACCCCGGAACAAGCGGCTCTCGCGCGGACGGTTCCCATGGCGGACGACCTCACAGTCGAGGCCGATTCCGCGGGACACACGGACAAAGCCGCGTGGATATGCCTGCTCCCCGCCATGATTCAATTGCGGGATCGCGCCCAAGCCGGGCATCGTTTTGCCGCGCCCGTTCGCATCGGTAGCGCCGGGGGAATCGGAACACCGGCGGCCGTTTCCGCCGCGTTTTTTCTTGGCGCGGATTACGTGGTCACCGGGTCGATCAACCAGGCCGCGCTCGAGGCTGGCACTTCCACCGTCGTGAAACAACTGCTGGCGAAGGCGGAGCCGGCCGACGTCACCATGGCCCCGGCCGCCGACATGTTCGAGCTCGGTGTGCAAGTGCAGGTGCTCAAGCGTGGAACTTTTTTCCCCGCGCGCGCCCGCAAACTCTACGAGTGGTACCGCAACCACGCGTCCTACGACGCCATTCCGAAAGCCCAGCGCGACGAGATCGAAAGCAAATTCTTCCGCGCCAGCGCTGGGGAAATTTGGAGCCAAGTCCGCGACTACTTTGCCGCCAATGGACCCGAAATGCTTGTCAAAGCCCAAGGCGATCCAAAGTTTAAAATGGCGCTTCTCTTTCGCTGGTACCTGGGCCAGTCCTCCTTCTGGGCGATCCGGGGTGACTCCGCGCGCGCCGAGGATTATCAAGTCTGGTGCGGACCCGCCATGGGCGCATTCAATGAATGGGTCAGAGGCACCAGCCTGGAGTCGCCGGCCGGCCGGCGAATCGTGGATATTTCCCTTCTTTTGCTCCAAGGCGCCGCTTTTGCGAACCGATGCGGCGCGCTGGCAAGCGCGGGGTTCTGCCTGCCCGCACAAATCCCGGCTTGGCGACCGCCCGAACCCGCGGGTTAAAACCGTGGTTTTTCCTCCTCGAAAATCCGCAATCCCCAGAACTGGAGCCAATGGTGGGGATTGAACCCACGACCTACGGTTTACGAAACCGGCACCCTTCCGCCCGTCAAACTGCTCTTAAACGGCTCAACCTCAAAGAACTCCAACGGCATCAAGCCTTTCGTCGTGCTCGGCAAAATTAGCCGAAGAGCAAGGAGATGCAAGGAAATGCACCAAGATGACTGATTTTGAGCAAATCCTGAGCAAATCTTAAATGAGTCCCAGTGGCGCGTCTTGGAGACAAATGACGGGCAAAACTTTGGTATCCCTGAATGCGCGTGACGGCCTTCGATGTGTCGTTAAGATCAACTGCATGACTGGAACCGCCGCGCCACAGCTTGCCAACATGCTCTCGAAATCCGGTTATTTGGCTGGTCTCCAATGCCGGAAACTACTCTAGCACATGGTGAACGCTCCCCGACAGGTCCAAAGCGCGATTTCCCACGAGATGCCAACGTTCGAGTACGATGACTACTTGAGGTGCTGCGGCAGGAATGTGGCGAATCATATGGGCCAGCGTGATATAAGTCGAATCGAACGACTCCGAGCATGGCCACAGCAATTCCGTGAACGCAAGCCGTCGTTCAAGGGGCTTGAGAGAGCGAGAACTGGCAATCGTTGAAGCCACTTTGTGGATCGTCTTCTGTTTGAAGTCGCTACGATCTATTCCCTTGGCAACAG
>CAZMLP010000786.1:0-1571 GCA_964566745.1 uncultured Verrucomicrobiota bacterium
AACGCGATCAGTTTTTTGAGTTTGTTTGAGACCCCCACGGACGCGGGCGATGATTATGTGGAGCGGGTGTTTGGTTTCTTCACCCCGGACCAGACCACTGATTACATCTTTTACATTTCGGCGAACAACGAGGCAGTGCTGTATCTCAGCAGCGACGATAATCCGGCCAACGAGATTCCCATCGCGCTGGAGCCGGTGGGCAATCCACCCCGGTCTTGGACCACTTTGGACAACCGGGACGAGGCCGGGCCGGAAAACCAGTCCGTGCCGTTTTTCCTGACTGCGGGGAAACGTTACTATGTGGAGGCCGTTCATCGCGCGGACACCGGTCAGGATGATCTGGGGGTCACCGTTGCCCGCGCCTCGGACAAACCGCCCAAGGAAGGGTCCGTGCCTTGGCGCAGCTCGCAACTGGCAACCTATGTGGATCCCAGCTCGCCGGAGCAGATTGTCATCACGCAACAGCCGGCCGCGACTTCCGCCTCCGCCAATACAAAAGTCACTTTCACGGCCGCCGCCACGGTCACCGGGGGGGCGGCACCCTTGGTGGTGCAATGGCAGCGCGACGGGAAGGACATCGACGGGGCCATCGACAGCACCTATACCACGGACTATCTCACGCCGCAGGACAACGGGGCCGTGTTTCAGGCCGTCTTCAGCACACCGAGCAAATCATTGGCGACCGCCAGCGCGCTGCTCACCGTCACGCCGGACACCAACGCCCCCGCGCTTTACGGTGGCATCAGCATCAGTCCGAACAAGGTGCTCCTCTTCTTCAATGAGCCGGTCACCGCGACCGCGACCAACTTTGTCATCAATCAGGGGGTGACCGTGAGTGGCACGGCGGTGGACACGCGGGACAAGGCCATTCTGGATCTGACCGTCTCGCCGCTCGCCGATGGCACGGTCTATCAATTGACCGCCACCGGTGTGACGGACCGCGCGGGCAACGCGCTGCCGGTCTCCACCTGTGAAATCCGTGGCCAGACTTACAACGGCGATCCGACCACGCTGTTCATCCTGCCGGTGGACAGCCTCCAGCCGTCCGGGTCCATTACTAATCGCGGCTTTCGTGGCCGTATCTCGACCCTGGTGGCGCAAACCGCCACCGACAACACCCGGGCCGAGCGGCAATTGACCGGGGAATTCGGGCCGAGCGAGGCTCCGAACATCGACTTTGCGACCAATGGTGTGGTCAATTATAGCAATGACACGCTGGTGTTCGATGGCTCGATTGCCCAGGCGGGTTATTTCACCTCCGCGAATGGCGTCGCGGATGTGGATTTCCCGAACCTTCCCGTCAACGTGGACGGCATCGCCGCTGATTTCATCACCTATCTCGATCTCCAGCCGGGTGTTTACCGCATGGGCGTGACCTCCTCCGACGGGTTTTCGGTGGTCACCCCGTTTGCTGTCGCCTATGGCCCGCAAACGGCCAAGGTGGCCAAGGTGGTGGGATCGTTTGAGGCGGGACGGCAAACCGGTGATACAGTGTTTGATTTCGCGGCGTTGCGCAGCGGCCTGTATCCGTTCCGCTTGTTGTACGAGGCAGGGGGTGGTCAGGCGAATCT
>CAZMLP010000787.1:0-2814 GCA_964566745.1 uncultured Verrucomicrobiota bacterium
GTCGCATGACGGAGCAAGATTCTTTTGCCATTGCGAGGGTTTACCCACTTTGCGACTTGGCCACGGAATGGGTGTTATATTTCATGGTGATCTTCGCGCCGTGGGTTTTTGGATGTGTCCATCGCTGGGCGGTGCAGGCCATGACTGCCGCCTCGTTTGTGCTAGCGGGCGGTTTGGTGGTGAAATGGTTGATTCGGTGGCGGACCGGTTATCGACCACCACGCTGGAGTGATCAACTCGTCAGTGCTCCTGATGATCCGGCGTTGGATCACCCGCTCACAGGCTGGCGCCGTTGGCTGCCGCCGCGCCTTTTAACAAGAATGCTGGCGGGGTTGACGGTGGGAATCATGGTTTTTTGCGCGGTGGCGGCTTTCAATGCCCGCGCGACCCCAGCGTCCACGCCTGGCGAGCTTGTTTACCGGGAGTTCATCGGGTGGTTGCCGCATAGCTACAATCGGACGGCGACATGGGTGGCGTTTTGGACCTATCTCGGCATTGCCTTGAGCTTTTGGGCGGCGCGTGACTGGCTGCTGGGACGCACCTTGCCGGAGCAGCAAATGTATTGGAACCGTTATGTGGACCACTTGAATCCCTCGGTGCCGTTGCTTCCAGCCCGGCTTCGGCGCCTCCTGTGGGTGATTTGCGTGAACGGCGCGCTGCTCGGGCTGGTGTCGATTCTGCAGCGTCTCTCCGGTTCCCCGCAGTTGCTTTGGCTGCTGGACACTGAAGTCGGCGACGCCGATTTTCACTTCGGCCCGTATAACTATCGGGGCAACGGGGCGCAATTCTTCAATCTTCTCTGGCCGGTGTGCCTGGGGTTTTGGTGGGTGGCACGCGCGCGCCACCAATCAGAAACCAAAATGAATGAACGGGCTGGGACGGGCGCCCATGCGGTGCTCTTGCCGCTGGCCATCGTCATGGCCTCGTGTCCCACCGTCTCCTCCAACCGCATTGGCGCGCTGCTTTCCCTGGCCGCGCTGCCGGTGATGTTTATACTGCTTTTTATCGACGCCCGTCGCCGGGGCGACCGGCATTGGCTGCTTTTACCGGTTACCTTTGCCTGTGTGATTGGTTTTGGTTTGTTCCTCGGATGGGCTCCATTGGCGAAGCGCCTGGGCCAGTTGCAAGGAATCTCCACCGCTCCCTCCACCACCGAGCGCCTGGGCCAGTTTTCCGCCACTTGGCATATGATTGAGGATCATCCCTGGTGGGGCGCCGGCCCGTTTGGCTACCGGACCATTTACCAGTTCTATGCGGCGCCGGGAATGCCGGTTTACTCCTACACGCACAACGACTGGTTGCAAACACTGGCCGAGTGGGGCTGGGTCGGTGGTCTCGCCATTTTCCTGGCCGCGTTGATCGCCTGCGCCTCGCCGCTGGCGCAACCAACCGGGTTTTTTGCCTTGAGCGCGGGAATTTTGGTGGGCGCGGGCGTTACGCTGACTCACTCCCTGGTCGATTTTCCGCTCCAAATCCATTCCATCCTGTTTACGCTGGTTCTCCTGCTTGCCGTATTGGCAAGTCTGCCCGCCCGCAAGCGTCTCGGGTAATTCCAAAAGCAAAACCCGCCCGGAACCTTTGTTCGCGAGCGGGATGAAATAACCGTTTCGGCTTTTTGTGAAATCAACCCTGCGGTGACGCCGCCTCGCCAGAAGCCTCGTCTTCCTGTGTTTCGCTGATCACGGGCGCGATGGCCTGCAAACGATCTTTGTCCGCCAGCTCAATGAGCTTCACGCCTTGCGTGTTTCGGCCCACCTCCCGGATGCCACCGACGGCGATGCGCACCATTTGGCCAGCCACGGTGATGAGCATGATTTCGTCCTTGTTCTCGACGGTCAGCGCGCCGACCACCGCTCCGGTTTTGTCGGTGGTCTTCATGGTGATGATACCATTGCCGCCGCGGCTTTGGAGACGGTACTCGTCAAACGCCGTCCGTTTGCCAATCCCGTTTTCACCCGCCACCAGCAAGGCCGCGCGGGGATCCACAATTGCCAGCGCCACCACCACGTCGGATTTTTCCAGTTCGATGCCTTTGACACCCGCCGCCGGCCGGCCCATGGAACGGACGTTCTCCTCGTGGAAGCGGATGCTCATGCCCTCCTTGGTGATGATTACCATCTCGTCGTTGCCCGAGGTTAGCTTCACTTCCACCAAGCCGTCGCCCGGCTCCAGTGTGATGGCGATAATTCCTCCTTTGCGCACATTGGCAAAATCTTCGAGCGCGGTCTTTTTCACCGTGCCCTTCTGCGTGGCAAAGAAGACAAAGTTTGGCTGTAGCCAAGTCTGGTCCTCCTTGTTTGGGCCGTACTTCGCGTTGACCCGAATCAGCGCCGCCACTTTCTCGTCGGACTTTAATTCCAGCAGGTTGGCAATGCTGCGGCCCTTCGCCGCGCGACCCATGTCGGGAATCTCATGCACGCGCTCGACATACACCCGGCCGGTGTTCGTGAAGAACATGAGGTAATCGTGCGTGCTCGCGGTGAAGAGATGCTCGATGAAATCATCCTCGCTCTCGGTCGCGCCCTCGCGGGTGGTCATGCCGATGACTCCCTTGCCACCGCGCCGTTGCGAGCGATAGCTGGAGACGTTCGTCCGCTTGATCAGACCGCTGTGGGTCAGGGTGATGATCACGCCCTCGTTGGCGATCAAATCCTCAATGGCGATCTCGCCCTCGTCCGGCACGATCTGCGTCATGCGGGGGGTGGCGTGCTTCTCCTTGATCTCCTTCAGCTCTTTTTTGATTATGCTCATCACCCGCGATTCTTTCGCGAGGATGTCGAGCAAATCCTTGATGGTCTCGAGCAGCTCTTTGTA
>CAZMLP010000788.1:0-2256 GCA_964566745.1 uncultured Verrucomicrobiota bacterium
AGATATTCCCCTTCGCCAGCATCGGGCTGAAAACGCAGGACCTGAAATGGAACGGTGGCATCACCCACACGAAAATTGGTGACCGCAATACTTTTCGCGAATACGTCACAATAAACAGCGCGACTGCGGACGGCGAAGTCACGGTGATCGGCTCGAACAATCACATTCTTGCCTATTGCCATCTGGCCCATAACGTGCGCCTGGGCAGCCACATCATCATGTCCAATGTCGCCACCCTCGCGGGCCATGTGGTGGTGGAGGATCACGCGGTGATCGGCGGGCTGGCCGCGATTCATCAATTCTGCCGCATTGGCAAAATGTCGATCATTGGAGGATGCTCCAAAGTGGTGCAGGATGTTCCCCCTTTCATGCTGGCCGACGGCAATCCCGCGAAGACCCGCACCATCAATAAAGTCGGCTTGGAGCGCAACGGCATCAGCGAGGAAGCCCAGAACGCGCTCAAGCAGGCGTTCAAGATTCTCTTCCGCACCGGTCTGACCATGTCCAACGCGGTCACGCGCATTGAGGCCGAGCTGCCTCCTCTCCCCGAAATTGTCCATCTCCTGAAGTTTGCGCGGGCCAGCGAGCGCGGTCTTTGTAAATAGGAGGGCTTCGTTTCTTTTCTCTGGAGTTCCAAGCCGCTTGACAAATCGAAATCACAGATTACTCTGCATTACAGAGTTCTCTTTAAAAACGGATTGCTGCCATGAACATTTCCAAACAGGAGGCCGAGGCTTCTCTCGCGGACATCGAGGACATAATTGCCAAGACCCGGCGCGTGATCGCCGCGGGCCACAGCGCCAATCAACTCATTCTGTGGGGCATTATTTGGGTGATTGGCTATGGCTACGGCCAGTTCGATCCGCCGCGCGCGGGAATCGTCTGGCTGCCGTTGACGCTCGGCGGATTCCTTCTTTCCATGCGGATCGGCAGCCGTCGCCATGTGCCAACGCGCAGCCCGTTGCTCGGCCGGTTGGGAGCTTTTTTCGGCCTTTTATTCGGCTACGCGTTTCTCTGGATCTTCATCCTGCAACCGGTTGACCCGCGACGCATGGGGCCTTACATGGCCACCGTGGCGATGTTCAGCTATTGCGTGGGCGGAATTTTCTTCGACCGCTTTTTCCTTTGGCTGGGATTGGCTGTCACAGCGTTGACCCTGGTGGGGATGCATTTTGTGCCCGCGTGGCTGAACCTCTGGATGGCGGTCGCCTGCGGCGGCTCGTTGATCGCGGCGGGCCTGTACATTCGCGCGCGCTGGAGGTAAATGTGGGCGAGCTTAACGAAATCATTCATCAGCCCGTGCGGCTGCGCATCATGGCGGCGCTGGTGGTTTTGGATGCCGGCGAGCAACTCGATTTTCCGTCGCTGGCAAAGGTATTGAAGGTGACCGATGGCAACCTCGGCGCGCATTTGATGAAGCTGGAGGAAGCCGGTTACATTCGCGTGGAAAAGACCTTTGTGGACCGCAAGCCGCGCACTTACGTGAACGCCACCACGAAAGGCAAACTGGCCTTTGAGACACACGTCTCCGCGCTGCGTCAAATTTTGGATGACTCCGGCTGCGCCGGTTGAAGCGCCCGCAACTCCCCCGCCCCGCCTTATGTCCGCACCCCAACCCCAACTCCAACTCAGGCAACTCGTCAAACAGTTTGGCTCGTTTACCGCCGTGGACGGCGTCTCGCTTGACGTCCAGACCGGCGAGTGCCTTGGCCTGCTTGGGCCGAACGGCGCGGGCAAAACGACCACCATCGCGATGATCACCGGCCTGATCACTCCGACCAGCGGCGAGGTGTTGATCGAGGGCAAGCGGCTGGCCAGCGACACCGATCCCGTCAAGGCGCGCATTGGCCTGACACCCCAGGAGCTGGCGTTGCACGAGGAACTCTCCGCGCGGGACAACCTTCATTTCTTCGGATCGCTCTACAGTTTGGAGCGCGACCGGCTGGAACGCGCGATGGCGGAGGCGCTCGAACTGGTCGGGCTGGCGGATCGCGCGAAGGACAAGGTCAAGACCTTTAGCGGCGGCATGAAGCGCCGGTTGAACCTGGCCGCCGCGCTGTTGCACGAGCCAAAAGTCCTGCTGCTGGACGAGCCGACCGTCGGCGTTGATCCGCAAAGCCGCAACGCCATTTTCACGAACATCGAGACGTTGCGCGCGCAGGGAAAGACGATCATTTACACCACGCATTACATGGAGGAGGTCGAGCGGTTATGCGATCGTGTCGTGATCCTGGATCGCGGCCGCGTGATTGCGAA
>CAZMLP010000789.1:0-4229 GCA_964566745.1 uncultured Verrucomicrobiota bacterium
GCCGTCGCCGGTGGACTGGGAGAAAAGATAGAGCGAGTTCTCGACGCCATTGATGACTTGCTCCAACGGTGCGGCAACAGTCTCGGCAATGGTCTTCGGATTGGCGCCCGGATACGTGGCCTGCACCACGATGGTGGGAGGAACGACCTCGGGATATTCGCTAATCGGCAACCGGACCATCGAAATCAATCCGATGATGAAGATGCCGATGGACAAAACCCCCGCGAAGATCGGGCGTTTGATGAAGAAGGAGGAAAAGTTCATGTTCAGTCCGTTTCTGAGCGTGGATCCTCCCGCCCCGTTGGCGAGCGCGCTGGCGCCTCCGCGACCGGGATCGGGAATCAGGAATCGGGATTACTTTTGGGCGACCTTCGCGGCGTCCTTGCCCGCGCCGGGATCTTGGGGCGTCACCGGGGCGCCGGGACGAACCCGCTGGATGCCATTGACGACAATTTTCTCTCCCGGGGCAAGTCCCTCGCGAATGATGCGTTTGCCGCCGACCGCCGGCCCCAATTTTACCGCGCGATACTCGACCGTGTTCGTGGCAGTCAAAGAGAAAACGAATTTTTGCGCCTGGTCCGTGCCAATGGCGGCCTCATCCACCAGAATCGCGGAGTGCCTGGCGCTGCCCGGAAGCCGGACCCGGGCGAACAACCCGGGAACCAGCCGATCGTCGTGGTTTGGAAACACTGTGCGGACGAGGATGCTGCCTGTGCCCGCGTCAACGCGATTGTCAAAGGACTCAATATAACCCTTATGCGGAAAGCCGTTCTCGTCCGTCAATTCCAACTCCACGGGCACGCGGTCATTCTCAATGGTCTCGATCTTGTGCTCCCGGCGCAGGGTGTTGAAACGGAGGAGCGAGTTCTCGTCCACGTTGATGTAAACGTAAATTGGATCCACGGAAACAATGGTGGTCAACACTGTGGTCATTCCCGCCGTGCCGGTGGCGTAGTTGCCGGGGGTGAGCAGGGCGCGGCTGACACGGCCGTCAATCGGCGCGCGCACCTCGGTGAAGTCCAGGTCCAGTTTGGCGAAGTCGCGGGCCGCCTCGGCCGCCATCAAGCCGGCCTTCGCCTCTTGGAACCGCGAGACGCGGGCCTCGGAATCCTCGGTCGAGATGGCCTTGTTCGCGAGCAGTTGCGCGGTGCGCCCGGCCTCCCGCTCGGCGTTTGCCAACCGCACCTTGGCCTGCTCGAACTCCGCCTGCCGGCGCTCGAACTCCGCCTTGTGCCAGCGCGGGTCGATTACAAAGAGAACGTCGCCCTTCCTCACCAGTTGGCCCGATTGAAAGCGCACCTCCTGGATGTGGCCGGAAACACGGGGGCGCACCTCCACGGCCTCGACTGCCTCGGTATGCCCGGTGAACTCGCTCCACTCCACGATTTCGCGTTGTTCCGCCGGAGCCACGGTCACCACCGGGGGCGGCGGAGCGGCAGCCTGCCCTTGCGAAGCGGCTCCCTTGTGACAACCCGAGGCCAGCGCGACAACCGCGCCCAAGACAGGAACTGCCCAAAAACGAATCAGAGATTTGCGTGCCATAATTGTTTCTGTGTTGGTTGGAAATTTGATGATGGCCTCACTCGGCAAAGGCCATTACGGGACTGCGATCCAGCAACTTGCGCTGGCGCGAGCTCCAAGCCGCCGCCGCCATCACTTTCTCCTTGGCCAGCGCCGGAAAGACCAAGTGCGGATAGGCGGTCTGCCAGGCCAGCGCCTCGGCCTCGTTCAAAGCGAGCCGGAGCAGTTGCTCGTGACCAGCCAGCGCGCCCCGAAACTCGGCGAGGACAGCGCTCTTGGTTTGCTCAATGTTCGCGAGCATCTGGCGACCCGAGGCGAGACAAGAATAAGCCAAGCCACTAGTGAGATTGGCCGAACGGGCATTACGAGAGGTCAGTTTCATAGGTTTTTGCTCGTTTCAGTAGTTGCCTGTTTAGTCAAATAAGACGCTAAAAAAATTTTATTTGGCGAGCACAGCCGCCATGTCCGCTTCCTTGACCCCCAAGAAGGACATCGTTCCCTTCTCGAATTCACGGAGGATCGACAAATCATTCTGGATCCGGGCCTGGGTCATCAGCCCCTCATAATAAGCAAAGAGCATTTGGGCCTTCATTGTGGCGTCCGGCGCGTCAATCAATCCTGCCAAATGGGCGTCCCGAATGGCGGACTCCAGGTATTTCTGGTAATGGCCGCAGATTTCGTTGATTTTCGCGCAAAGCTGCGGTTCTTGAGTGCTCACCTCGGCCCCCAAACTGTGCAGGGGACACCCCAATACGCACCCGTATTTTTCCTTCAATTCCCGCTGCCATTCATAAGAACTCCGGCAGAGGCGTGAAATTCGTTCCAATGGCGGAACGACCGGTGAAAATGTCGCGTCCAACTCGGGCCGGTCCCGCTCAAACTCGGCGTCCATCGCCGCAATCGCCAATTCCGCCTTCGATTCGAAAAAGTAGTAAAAGCTGCCCTTTTTGACCCCGGCCTTCTCGCAGATATGGTCGATCGTGGTGCTGCCGTAAGACCCGCAATGAATCAAATCCATCACGGCTTCCATTAATCGCTCTTTGGCATCACTGACGCGGCCCATATTGTTACTTCATTGAAAGGAACGGTTACTTTTCTCGAACCACGAACGCAACCTATCATTCTTTACTATTCAGTCAACTATTTATTTCAGGAACCGGTGAATTGCTTTTTCCACCGGCTCTTCCGAAATCCGGTTGCCCGTTTTCCTGTCGAGATCGCGCCCGCGAAAAGGAAAAGTTGCGTTTCGATTAAACCTCCAGCCTGTTTTTGCCGATGGCACGAAAGGATCATTGAGACTTTTGTGAACATCTCTTCTCCTCCCGGTATTGGTGCCACGGAAGGCGCCCGGCCGCGCGCGCAAGCGCCAGGCCCGTCTTCCGGTGGTGTGAATGATTTGGCCCGTTTGGCCGCGCTGGCTTGCCAGACGCCGTTTGCCTTTGTTGTCCGCCAGAACGCGGCGGTCACGGAAATCATGGGGCAATCCGGGTGGGATGCCTCGGTTCCCCCGCCCGACCTGGCCCTTTGCCGGCGCAATCTTCAGGAGGGTTGCCCGCTGGTGATTCCCGATACCACCCTCGATCCCCTCTCCGCCGCTGATCCCATTGTGACTTCCGAGCCCGGGGTCCGGTTTTACGCCGGAGTGCACATCGGAACGGCGGATCGCACCCCGATTGGGGTGCTGTGCGTGCTGGACTGCCAGCCGCGCGAGATCACGCCCGGCCAGACGGAAGCCCTTCGCCTGCTCGCCGCGCAAGCATTCAGCGCCCTCGAATTGCAGCGGACGATGGCCGAGATCGCCGAGAAGCAACGCCTGGCGGAATTCCTGTTGCGACGTTCCGACGCCTTTCACGTTTCTTTGGTGGAGAGCCTGCCGCAAAGCATTTTCCGGAAGGACCTCTCCGGCCGGTTCACTTTTGTCAATCGCCGCTTCTGCATGACCCTGGGGCGTCAACGCGCCGAAATTTTAGGCCGCTCCGACCTTGATCTTTTCCCGCGCGAACTCGCTGAAAAATACCAGCGCGACGACCAAACCGTCATCGACTCCACCGAGATGCTGGAGACCGTCGAGGCCAACCGCCGTCCCAACGGCGAGACTCATTTTGAGCAGGTGGTGAAAACCCCGCTTTAAGACGAGGCGGGCCACGTCACGGGCGTGCCAGGTGTTTGTTGGGATGTCACCGAGCGCAAGCGCATTGAAGAGGAACTGGCCCACGAGCGGGACTTGCTTCGCTCTTTGCTGGCCAATGTGCCGGAGCGCGTTTATTTCAAGGACACCCGGTCGCGCTTCATCAAAATCAGCGCGTCGCTCGCCAGTCACTTGGGCCTCGCGAACCCGGACGAGGCCATCGGCAAGACCGATTTCGACTTCTTCCAGGAATCGCACGCGCGACCCGCTTTCGAGGACGAGCAACGCATTCTGCTGACGGGTGAGCCGGTTCTCGCCAAAACCGAGCGCGAATTGCTGCCGGACGGCAGCGAGGTGTGGGTGCTGACCAGTAAAATGCCTTTCCGCAACAAGCTGGGTCACATTATCGGCACCGTGGGCATTTCCAAGGACATCACCGCCCTCAAGTCGGCCGAGGCCGAGCTGGCCGCCGCGCGTGACTCGGCCGTGGAGTCCGCCCGCGCGAAATCCGAATTCCTGGCGAACATGAGTCATGAAATCCGGACGCCGATGAACGCCATCATCGGCATGACCGGGCTGC
>CAZMLP010000790.1:0-7576 GCA_964566745.1 uncultured Verrucomicrobiota bacterium
AACGACACGCATCTTTATGTGCGCAGCGACGACGGAAGCCGCCTTTGGATCGACCTGAACAACGACGGCCAATTTGATTCGACCGGCCCGGAACTGGTGAACAATAACTGGGGCAGCGCGCAAGGGGTCTCCACCAGCACGGCCAGTGTCGGGCTGGCACCGGGGACTTATCACATCCGCATTCAATATGAGGAGGGACAGGGCGACAACGCGTTCAGCCTGTTGTGGGACAATGGCATGAGTCTCAGTCCCGGGACGCGCGCGGACGTCTATCGTTTCGAGGCGGAGGCTGGCGACCGTATCCTGTTTAGCCCGATGGCGGCCGATTTGGGCGCGCGCTGGGCCAACGGGGCCTATTGGTCGCTCTATGGACCCAACAACGAGCAAGCGATCTACACACGCGGCATCCGCGGCTATTTCAGTTACACAGTCACGCAACCCGGCACGTATCTGCTGGTTCTCGACGGCGAATCCGCTCAACCGGTTCCTTATCATTTTCAAGCGCTGACCACGGAGACGGTCACGGCGCCGCTCGCCATTGGCGCGGTCACCAGCGGCTCGATCACCGGGGGTGGCGACCAGCAGATCTTCACGTTTACCGGACAGGCCGGGCAACAGTTCTATCTGGACTCCATCACGCCGTACGGGACGACGCTCCGCTACCAGTTGGTTTCCCCCGCCGGGACGCCGGTGGACCGCGCGGCTTACCAGGATTACGGGCCGTTCACATTGAGCCTGAGCGGCCAATATCAATTGGTGGTTTACGGGAACGATGTCGCCACGGGAGATTTCGCCTTCCGCCTGGTGGACCTGGGCTCGCCGCAGGTCCGGGACCTGACTTTCGGAGCGACCTACGGTTTACAGCCGGTGCCTGCCCCGGCCTTGCGTGTGACGGGCAGCTACGTGAACTTGAACCTGCGCGGCGACTCCACGCAGAGCGACTGGCGTTCCAGCCAGCCCGTCTCCGGGACCAGGAAGGACGCGCAGATTAATTTTCCAATGAACGGCTGGGGGCAGCGCGCCTCGGTGGGCGTGAGCGGCGGAAACGATGACAACTGGGAGAACTTCTCCGTGCAGTGGGACGGCACCGTCACCATTGCCAGGCCCGGCACCCGCCTTTACACGCGCAGCGACGACGGCAGCCGCTTGTGGATTGACTTGAACAACGACGGTGTCTTTGGGAGCGGTGCACCGGAGCTCGTGGACAACCGTTGGGGCACAGGTGGAGGCGTCACGCTGGGACCGGCGTCGCCCGCGCTCGCGCCGGGCAGCTATGCGATTCGTGTCCAGTATGAGGAAGGTAACGGGGACAACCAGATGTATTTGTATTGGGACCAAGGCGACCGGATGGAATCCGGGTTAATGGCCGAGGTGTACCGTTTTGCCGGACAGGCTGGACAACGTCTCTATTTCGACACAGGCAACGGCGTGGGCGGAAATGTCAGTTGGACCCTTTATGCCCCGGACTTCGGCCTGAACCGGGAACTGTTGTCCAGCACCTCCATCAGTAGTGACATGGAGAGCACCCTGCCCTACACGGGCAGTTATTTCCTGGTGCTCGACAGCCTGGTCACCACACCCGTTCCTTATTCTTTCCGGGTGACGGCCATCAATTCCCCCACCAACTCGCTCACGCTCGGCAGCGTCGTCACTGACGCGATTTTCACGCCGGGTGACCAGCACGTCTATACGTTTGCCGGCACGGCCGGACAACGGCTCTATTACGACGCGCTGGATCTAAACTCCGCCCCGTTGCGAGTGCGGCTGGAATCGCCCGGCGGCGTTCAAGTCATCAGTTCCGGCCATGTTCACTCCCAAGACGTTGGCCCGGTTACCCTGCCTGAAACGGGCCTTTACCGTTTGACGGTCGATGGGGACAACGACACGGTCGCCACCTACAGCTTTCGCCTGCTCGACCTCGCCGCCGCACCGCCGTTGAGCATTGGCGGAACAGTCAGCGGCATGCTTCAGCCGCGCGGAGCCGCGCAATTGTACCAAGTCAACGTAACGGCCGGCCGCAAGCTCGGTTTCAAACGCCTTGGCAACTCTGCCAACGACGCCACTTGGGAGTTGTTTGGCCTGGCCAACGAGACATTGCTTTCCCGCAACATCGGCGGCGACTTGGGCGACATTGTCTTTCCCGTGGACGGGGCTTACATCCTCGCCATCGAGGGATACGGCGTCGCCAGCGTGCCATTTACCTACCAGATCATCGCCGCGGACATCAGCCAGAACCCGCCGACGGAGGTTTCCGGCTTGGGGAACGTGATGTCGGGAAACGTGGCCGCCGGAACCACGAACCGCTTCACCTTTACCGCGCCCGCCGGGCGCTGGATCTTTTTTGACAGCGAGGACCCAACGGGAAGCGGTTTGTATGTGGAGTTGCGGGATCCTTCCGGCGCGCTGGTTCCCGGCACGCCATTTGGCGAGACCAGCGACGCCGGGCCGATCGTTCTCCCCGCCGGCGGAACTTACACAGTGGCTGTTCGCGGCGTTAACTCCTCGGCGTCAGGTTCATACAAGTTCCGGCTGCTTGACCTGGCCGCCAGCCCGCAACTCGCGCTGAACCAGGACATCTCGGCAAATCTCAGCCAGGGCTACCAGACGGATGTTTACCAATTCACGGGTCACGCCGGCCAACGGCTGTTTTACAACGGCGTGCAAAATGACAACGACAATGTGGCGGCGATCCTGGTTGGCCCCAACAATCATTTTTACGTGAATCAGAACGCCAACGCCGATCCCAACCCCTTCACGCTGGCCGATGATGGCGTGTATTATCTCTATTTTCGCGCCAGCCAGGCAACACCCTCGGATTATTCGTTCCGCTTGCTGGACTTGGCCTCCTCGCCAGCCTTGCCTGTCGGGACACTCACGACCGGGACGTTAACCCCGGGGCTGGGCGCGCAGCTTTACCGTTTCAATGGCGAGGCGGGACAAAGTCTCTTCATTAATGGATCCTCCACCAACCGCAACGTCACTTTTTATTTCTACACGCCATTCAACCAGTATTTTCAGAGCGGAAACTCGGCCGACAGCTTCTCCGTTCCGCTCAACACGTCCGGCACTTACATGGTGATGCTCTTGAACAACGTGACCACCCCAGCCGATTATTCCTTCCGGGCATTGACCAACCCGCCTGTCAACACGACCCTGGCCTTGGGCGCCACGGTGAACGGCCAGCTCAACCAGCCGGGAGACACGGCCATCTACGGGTTTACCGGCCAGCCGGGCCAACGGCTCTTCTTTGACGCGCTTGACAGTGATTCCTCGGCCATCGTCATGCAATTGACCGCCCCCTCCGGCACGGTACTCTTCACCCGCTATCATCATGACGATTGGGGTCCGTTCACCCTGACGGAAGCGGGCCTCCACACAATCACGGTCTATGGCAACGGAGGCACGACCGGGGCTTACAGCTTCCGCTTGCTGGACGCGAACCAGGCGCCGTCCCAAGCCGTCACATTTGGCCAGTTGTACGGCAGCCCGCTGGAACCGGTGCCCGCGAGCGCCCTCCAACTCACCGGCTCGTATGTGAACAAAAACCTGCGCAGCGTCACCGACCAGGACGACTGGCGCTCCTCCCAGACCATTGCCGGCACTCGCGCGGACGCGCAATTGAACTTCGACACCGGCGGTTGGGGAAATCGCGCGGCGGTGGGCGTGACCGGCGGCACGGAAGCGAACTGGGACAACTTCTCCGTCCAATGGGACGGCGCCATCACGATTCCGCAAAACGGGATGCATTTGTTTTTGCGCAGCGGGGACAGCAGCCGCCTTTGGATAGATCTTAATAATGACGGCGTGTTTGACGCCTCCGGCCCGGAGTATCTAAGCGACTTTTGGGGCCGCGCCCAAAGCCCGACGCTCAGCGCCAGCAGTGTCACGTTGCCGGCGGGCACTTACAAATTGCGCATCCAATACGAGGAAGGCACATCGGAAAACACCCTGCAATTGCTCTGGGACAATGCCGCTAGCCTGACTCCCGGTTTGGCCGCCAGACTCTATCGGTTTGAGGGCAAGGCGGGCCAGCGGATCGCCGTGGATGGTTCGGGACCCGACACGCGAGGCTACCTCTACCTGTATGACCCGGTGAACACTTACCTGGCGGGCAGCAATCCCGCTGGTTACTTCGACACCACCTTGACCGCGGATGGAACTTATTTGCTGGTTTTGTCTGGCGGGAGTCCGGACCCGGCCTTGCCTTTCGCGTTTCAAGTGAACCGTTTTGATTCCACCTCCCAGGCGATGACCCTGGGCACCACCGTCACGGGGAGCATCGACATCGCTGGTCAAGAGCGCCATTACACCTTTGGCGGCATTGCCGGCCAGCAGTTGTACTTCGACTCTCTTGGAACCAACAACACCCTCTACGCTCACCTTACCCAGCCGGCGGGTGACGATCTCTGGAATATCAACGCGACCAGCGACCGCGCCTTTTTCATCCTCAAGCAAACCGGCATCCACACTTTGACCATTTACGGCAACGGCGACGCCACGGGCAATTTCGGCTTCCGCCTGCTCGACGTCGCCTCCCAGTCCCCAGTTCCGCTCGACACCGAACTGGCTGGCACGCTAACGCCGGGGAATTCCGTGGCGATCTACCGGATCGCTGGCACTCCGGGCAAACGCCTCTCCTTTCGCGGATCAAGTTTGGATACCCACGCGGACTGGTATCTTTACGGTCCAGCGGCTGACTACAAAGTGGGCTCGGGCATTAACGGTTATTTTGAGCAGACGCTCGACCAGGGCGGCAACTACACTTTGTTGCTCTCGGGCAGGTCGGACAATCCTGTGCCATTTTCCGTGCGGGTCGGCACGCCCGCCGGGAATTCCGGCAGTCAAAACATTCCGCCCACCGTCACTTCGATTGCCCCGCAGGCCACAAAGTCCGGGCAGGCGGTGGGGCCATTGGCGTTTCAAGTCAGCGACACGGAAACTCCAGCGGCCAACTTGACGGTGACCGCAAGTTCCTCGGCAACGAGCCTGATCCCGGCCGCCGGCCTCGCGCTGGGCGGCTCCGGCGCCAACCGGTCCATCATGGTCACCCCGGCCGCCGGTCAGAGCGGCACAGCCGTGGTCACCATCACGGTGACCGATGCGGACGGCGGGTCCGCCAGCACCTCCTTCATTGTCACGGTGGTCGCCGGCAATCATCCGCCCACGCTTTCGGACTTCACCAATCAAACCGCCAATGATGGTGAAACAGTCGGCCCGCTCAACTTCATCGTCGATGACGAGGAAACGGCGCCCGGCGCGCTCATGGTGGATGGCAACTCGTCCAACTTGGATTTATTGCCCAAGAGCGGCATCAGCATCACCGGCAGCGGCCAGAACCGCTCGGTGACATTGTTTCCGACCCCGGGCAAGACCGGCCAAGCCACCATCACCATCACGGTGGCAGACCTCAACAGCGGTCTTGCCTCACGGCAATTCACGCTCACGGTGAGCGGCGTGGCGGCCTTCATCCGCTCGCAGCCGGCGGCCAAGACCGTGCGCCTCAACGAACCGGCGCGCTTTGAGGTGTTGGCGGGCGGCACCAGCCCGTTAACCTACCAATGGCAACGGAACGGCACGAACGTCCCCAATGCCACCCTGCGGACGCTTGACTTGACCGGCACTCCCGCCAATGCGGACATCTATCGTGTCATCGTCTCCAACAGTATCGGAGCGGCCACCAGCCAGGTGGCCCGCCTGACCGTGCTGGTGCCGCCGACCATCACCGTGCAGCCGCAGGACAAGTCCGCCACCATCGGTGACACGGTCACCTTCCAAGTGACCGCCACTGGTTCGAATCTGCACTACCAATGGCGGAAAAACGGCGTGAACATTCCCGGCAAGACCGACTCGTCGCTCACGTTGCAAAACGTGCAGTTGGCCGACGCGGCGACCTACTCGGTGGTCATTGGCGGCGACACTGGCGCGATCATCAGCGACGGGGCGCAACTCGTCGTCCAGGCCAACCCGCTTCCGTTCGACAACCTGTTTGCCAATCGCGGCGCATTGTCTCCAGCGGCGGGCGGTTCCGGACGCGGCGCCAACACCAGCTATAATCGGGAGCCGGGCGAGCCGAATCACGCCGGCAAGCCGGGCGGCCATTCGGCCTGGTTGAAGTGGACCTCGCCGGGCAACGGCATTGCGACGTTCGACACGGGGGGCAGTGACTTCGACACGCTGCTCGCGGTTTACACCGGCAATTCCCTGGCCACCCTCGTCGCAGTGGCGGCGGATGATGATAGCGGGGGCTTCGCCACCAGCCGCGCGGTCTTAAATGTCGCGGCGGGAGTGGAGTATCAAATCGTGGTGGACGGCCTGAACGGCGCGAATGGCAACATTGGCCTGCACTGGGGATTCGTGGCCACGCCGAATGTCCCGCCAGTCATCCTTGTGCCGCCCCACAGCCAGGCGGCGATCCTCGGCGGCGACGCGAGCTTCTTCGTGCAGGCGGCCAATCCCTCCGCGCCTGCGGCGACCTTGCACTACCAATGGCTGCTGAACGGCTCGCCCCTGGCGGGCCAGACTTCGAACACCCTGGTGCTTTCCAACGCGCAGCCGGCGGACGTCGGCGGTTACTCGGTCACGGTCTCCAATGAGGTCGCGGCGGTGACGAGCCTCGCCGTGGCGTTGCAATTAGTCGGCGCGAACGACGGACCGCCGGGCGGTGTGGCCGAGGACAAGTTTGCGGATTTGGTCAACCAGGGCGCGGGACCGGCCAGCGCCGGTGGCAATGGCGGATCCATTCATGTGGCGAGCCTGGGCTTCAATCACGGCCAGCCCGCGGGTGGCGCGGTCTCCCGCGGCTACACAGGCACGCAGATTTTCAACACCAGCAATGCGACGACCGAGCAGGGCGAGCCGGATCATTGCGGCGTGATTGGCGGGGCCAGCCAGTGGTTCAGTTACCAGCCCGCCGCCGACGGGGTGCTCACCATCACCACGGATGGCAGCGACTTTGACACCGTCCTCGCGGTTTACACGGGACCGGGAACCGATTTCGACTCGCTAGTTTCGGTCACCTGCGACAACAACGGCGGCGCTGACGGCAAAGACAGCCTCGTCCGCTTCAACGCCTCCGCCAGCACAGTCTATTATATCGCGGTGGACGGCGTAAACGGCGCCTCCGGCACGGTGCGGCTAAATTACCAATTGGCCGCGTCCGGGCCTCCGCGCCTCGCGGCGGTCCTCAACGGCGCTGATTTCCGTCTGCGCCTGACCGGCCAGCCCGGCGCGATTTACAGAATTGAATACTCGGCCGACCTGGTCACCTGGACTCACATGATTAACACCTCTGCCACCGGCGTGACGACGGACATCCTCGATCCCGACGTGATTGGAAAAGCGGCAAGGTTCTATCGCGCGAGCCTGGTGCCGTGAGCAAAAGGCGAAATTGAGACAACAAATGCCGCAAGAGCTGGCGGGTTTTCCAACTCGCCGGCCCGCCGGCTTGGGACAAGGGATTTCGGGGCCGGTCATTTGAATTTCCTTTGGCGTTGGAATTTCGGGATTCGTCATTCCCGCTTTCATTGACCCTTCGCCTCCATTTTCCCCTTGGAATCAAAGCGTGACGACGGGCATA
>CAZMLP010000791.1:0-1807 GCA_964566745.1 uncultured Verrucomicrobiota bacterium
CGGTTCCGAAGCTCAAGGCGGACGCGCCGGTGACAGATGTGAAGGCCCAATGGGTCGCCTGCGATCCGGCGAACACGCCGGGGTTCTCGGCCGTGGGTTATTATTTCGGGCGCGCCCTGCAACAGGCGCGCGGCGTCCCGGTCGGGTTGATCCACACCTCGTGGGGCGGATCGCCAGCGGAGGTCTGGATGAGCCAGGACGTTCTCGCCAGCAACGCGGATTACAAGAGCACCTTCGTGGACGCCTACAACAAGGCCGTCGAGCGGAACCCGACCAACAAGCCGTTCTGGAAGCCGTCCGAATTATACAACGGCATGATCGCCCCGCTGCTGCCCTACGCCATCAAGGGCGCGATTTGGTATCAAGGCGAGTCGAACGCCGGTCGCGCCTGGCAATATCGCTCGCTCTACACGGACATGATCCGCAACTGGCGCCGCGATTGGCAGGAGGGCAACTTCACCTTCCTTTGCGTGCAACTCGCACCCTGGGACAAAAACCGCAAGCGCGGCCTGGAGCACATCAACATCACCCCCGAGGAGAGTGACTGGGCGGAGTTGCGCGACGCGCAACTTTACTCGACCACGGCACTCCCGAACGTGGGGATGGCGGTGATTACCGACGTGGGTGACAAGGATGACATCCACCCGACCAAAAAGAAACCGGTCGGCGAGCGGCTCGCTCTGGCGGCCCGCTCCATCGCGTATGGCGAGAAGATCACCGGGGCCGGTCCCACTTATCGCGGCATGACGGTCAAGGGCAACACCATTTACCTCTCGTTCGACAACGTGGGCAAAGGTCTCGAGGCTGGTGACGGCAAGCTCACCGGCTTCGCCATCGCGGCCGCGGACCAAAAATTTGTCTGGGCCAACGCCGAGATCGTGGGCGACCGGGTGGCGGTGAGCAGCCCGCTCGTGCCCGATCCAGTGGCTGTGCGCTACGGCTGGAGTGATTACCCGGTGGTCAGCCTCTGGAACAAGGATGGTCTCCCCGCGACGCCGTTCCGCACGGACCGGTTCCCGCTCCTGACGCAGCCGAAACAATCCAAACCGTAGTGGCGTTTGGCTGCCGAGCCGTTACATTCCGGCATGAACATTTTCGCTGCCTCCGCGCTCGTCGCGTTGCTTCTCCTCGCCGGTTGCGCCTCGCACGAGGCGAGTCCCGGGGCAAACGTGGGCTTCACCGGGCGTGGCGCGGGAAGCGCCGTGGTGCGAAACGAGTTCATTTTCGACGACGCCCCGTTCCCCTCCGCGCACGCCTCGACCATCGCTGAAACGACCGGCGGCGATTTGCTGGCGGCGTGGTTCGGCGGGAAGGAGGAGGGCGCGCCGGACGTCGGCATTTGGCTCTCGCGATTCGAGGGAGACAAGTGGTCCCCTCCGCTTGAAGTCGCGGCGGGAGTGCAGGCGGACGGCAAACAATTGCCGTGTTGGAATCCGGTGTTGTTCCAGTCCCACCAAGGCCCGCTCTTCCTGTTTTACAAGGTCGGGCCGACACCCAAGTCATGGTGGGGCCTTTTCAAAACCTCCAAGGATGGCGGAAGGACCTGGTCGAACGCGCGACCGTTGCCCGACCGGATCCTGGGACCGATCAAAAACAAGCCGGTGCAGTTGAAGGACGGGACCATCGTGGCCGGTTCCAGCACGGAAAACTCCGGGTGGAAAGTGCACATGGAAAGCACCTCCGACGGCGGCCTCACCTGGCAGCACACCAAGACACTCAATGACGTCCAGGAATTTGACGTGATCCAGCCGACGATCCTGGTTCACGGGGGCGGGAACCTGCAAATCCTCTGCCGGTCCAAGCAACA
>CAZMLP010000792.1:0-3832 GCA_964566745.1 uncultured Verrucomicrobiota bacterium
TCCCTACCAAAAACGGCCACAGGTATAATGAGCTCGCTCTAGCGAGATTCCACGCAAAGAGGCGCGCCCGACTTCATGGCTTCTCCGGCGGCGGCGCGAGTTCCGCCGGCGGCTTGTTGGTCAGTTGCGGGTGGATGTTGGTCCACCAGCTGTAAGGCACCTTGGCCCACACATCACTGGAAACATTGGTCCACCAGCCGGGGGGCACGTTCTTCCACCAGGCGCCGGGCACATTCGTCCAATAGCTGGGCGGCACATTGGTCCACCACGTCGGCGGCAAATTGGATTTTCGGCCGGAATAGCCGCCCCACCAAGCGCTGCTGGTGTTGGTCCACCAAGTCGTTTTGTTGGTCACCCACCATTCCTTGCGCCGAATGGGTAACGGTCTGATGGCCGGGTCGCCAATGGACTGCGATCCAGTGTCGTCAAACTGGCCGGGCACCGCATTGCCGGGAAACGTGGACGGCGATTGGCCCCGCGGGGTCAATTGACGGGAAGGCGGCGCGGGCTGGGCTTGAACAGGGTGAACGCCACCGCCAATGCGCGCCATCAAAGCGGCGGTGACAAAAGCCAAGGTGAACAGCAGGAACCGATTTTTCATGGGAACGACTTTCCATTGCCAGCGTTGCGACCGTATGCGGCCGGGATAATCAAACCGGCCTCGACACCTCTCAAAATAGCTCCAGCTAGAAGCTTGCCAAGGGGCGTTCGCTTTTGCCCGCCTCGCCGGTTGCAGATTCCATAATCCCCGCAGGACCCCTTGTAATTTTCCGATGGCCCCATAGTCTCTCCGTGATGCCAGAAGCGCCGCGCATTCTTTACTGCCATTGCAATTACGCCCAGGTCGTCCCGAAAGAGGTGAAGGAAGCGGTGTTGCGGCGGCTCTGCGAGTCCGGCGTGGCGTTCGACGCCGTGGCCGACCTGTGCGAAATGTCCGCACGGCAGGACCCCGCCTTGCAACAACTCGCAAGCGGCGGCGCGGTGAAGATCGCGGCTTGCTTCCCGCGCGCGGTGAAATGGCTTTTCCACACCGCCAAGGCGCCGCTGCCGCCGGATGGCGCCGAGGTGCTGAACATGCGCGTGCAAAAAGCGGAGGAAATTGCCGCCGCGCTATTTGACCCGGAACTGAGGCCAAACCTCCCCGCGGGCAAAGTGACGGCGAAAGACTCTTCAGGCACAAGCGCCGAGACTCCTCCGGCCGCCAGTCCGTCCCCAGCCGGTTCTTAAACGCTTTTACTCCCGCATGGCCATCAAAGACCAAACCACCTTGCGCGTCGTTCTCTACGAGGGAGATGGAGCGCAACCGCTCACCGCGCCGGACCGGTTTGCCGCGTTCAGCGCGCTGCTGGAGCGCGGGTACGCAGTCACTCGTGCCACGCAGCATGGGAGGGTCGCGCCGCAAGCGCGCTCGTCCCTGCTGGTGCTGGGGCAATTTCACGAGGGCCGTCCGCCGGAAGCCGAGGACGCCGCCGGCGAGGTGAGCGTGCGGTTTCAGGACATCACCGGGCTGGACGTGGAGCGCATCACGGGAAAGGTCGAGACCGCGCGCGAGGGCGCCAGCGCCGCGCGGCATGGCGACTGGAAGCCGTGGTTTCCGGTGATTGATTACGACCGCTGCACAAATTGCATGCAGTGCCTGAGCTTCTGCCTCTTCGGCGTGTATGGTGTGGACGAGCAGCAGCGCATCCAGGCGCAGAACCACGACAACTGCAAAACGAATTGCCCCGCCTGCTCGCGCGTCTGCCCCGAGGCGGCGATCATGTTCCCAAAATACAAGGCGGGGCCGATCAATGGGGACGTGGTGAGCGACGCGGACCTGCAGCGCGAGAAGATGAAGATCGACATCTCGGCGCTGCTGGGTGGCGATGTCTATTCCATGCTGCGCGCCCGGAGCGAGCGGGCCAAGAGCCGCTTCAGCAAAGAGCGCGACGCGGACAAGGCACTGGCCGAGCGCCAAAAATGCCTTGTGAAGCTCGCCCAATCCGGCGACATCCCGCCCGAGGTGTTGATGAGCCTGCCCTCGCCCGAGGAAATCGCCCGCCGCGCCGAGGAGGCCAAAGCCAAGGCCCAGGCGGCGTTGCAGGCACAGCCAGCGAACCCGCAATAGCATGACAACGGCGAAACTGCGCAAAATGGTGGATGAGGCCACGCCGAACCAACGCTATTTCTTGCGCGCCTACCTGGATCATTTGGCCCGTGTCAACGATCCAGCCAACGCCATCGATCTTTCGCGAAGGATGGCCGAAATGGATGCGGGGAAGAAAGTCACTTTGGACCAGGTCAAAAAGCTACATGCCGCCCTTGAGAAACTGGATCTGTAAAGGCAGGAGCTTGGCCCATGGGGATTCAAAAACAGCCAAACGAAATCACGGAAGAAGACGTAATCGATTTGATTTCTACAAAGGTCGAAGAAGGGAAAACCATCGAGTACAAATCCGTCTTGAATCTTGACGATTCGGGCAAGAGGAAGCTGCTTGCTGGCATAACCTCTTTCGCAAACGCTTCTGGTGGGGATATCCTTTTCGGGATTAGTGCAATTGACGGTGTGCCTCAAACAATCTCGCCTCTGGTGGACTTTAACCCCGATCGGGAGGCACTCAGGCTTCAACAACTCATTTTGGCGCACATTGCCCCAAAACTTTTTGGCATTGCGATTCAACCGATTAAAGTGAATGGAGGGTATGTTTTATTGATTCGAATTCCAAAAACTTGGAACGGTGCGCACATGACCACTTTTGAAGGCGAAAATAGATTTTTTATCCGGAACGGAAATGGAAAGCGGCCCATGGATGTTGAGGAAATTCGCAACGCATTTATCAATGGTGAAGAAATAACCGAGAAGCTTTTGAAGTTTCGCGAAAGCCGCTTCCATGCAATGATGGAGCAAGAAATCCCTTTTCATATTGGGGGAATGCCTCGTGTAGTTCTTCACTTAATTCCTTATAGCTCCTTTAATCCAGGATTTCATGTCCATCTGGAGTCAGCCCGCAACCTTGAACGCTTCGTTCCAATCTCACAAAGCTATCAGAAGGAAGGCCGCGATTTGGGCACTTATTTCCGCTATAGCATTGGGCCCGATGGATGCCAAAGCTATGTGCACCTCACGGCACATGGACGAATTGAAGCAATAGAGACCAAGCTCCAAGGCATAAATAGAACTCGAAAGGTTTTTGATCACTCATTCGAAAAATCAATTATCGGCGCTGTGGCGAACTATTTCTCGGTTGCCAAGGACCTTCGGATTATTCCTCCATTCGCATTGATGGTAACTTTGATGGGATTCGAAGGATATTGTCCTGTTTCCCGGGAAATGCCTTCAAAATGTTCCAGGCGGCCAATAAAACCCCCACTTTTGAAATTGCCGCCGATTTTCCTCGAAACTCTTGAGGCAGAGCCGTTTCAGGCCACCAAGCCGATCCTTGATTTTGTTTGGCATGCTTGCGGAATGTGGGGGTCTGAAAGTTACGACGCTGACGGCAGATGGAATCGCGATTGATCTGAACCATGCTCCCCTCTCTCGTTTTCCGCACGTTGCGCACGGCTGATCCAAAATGCCTCTGGAAGTTTTTGTGGAATTTCGGGTTCAAGGGGTTGCTGTCGGTCGAGAAGTTCAAGGCGCGGATCAAGCGGGGCGAGTATTTTCCGCCGTTCCTTTACGTGTCGATCATCAACTCGTGCAACCTCCGTTGCCAGGGGTGCTGGGTGGATGTCGAGGCGGAGCGCAACGCGATTGACCTTGCGGCGATGAGCCGGCTGATCACCGACGCGAAGGCGCACGGCAACACCTTCTTCGGCATTCTCGGCGGCGAGCCGTTCATGCATCCCGAGTTGC
>CAZMLP010000793.1:0-3551 GCA_964566745.1 uncultured Verrucomicrobiota bacterium
ATTTCCGCCGCCGTGCGCGGCTTTTGGTTCACAGCCGCCGCCGGAAAAATGGATTGGGGAATTCCGATCGAGAAGGCATTGACGAACGGCGCCGGGTCGCGCAACGGCTGGCCCGTCTCCGCCGGAAAATCATACCAGCCACGCTCGCCTGTTTTTTTGGGAAAGCCCTCGCCGGACAATTGAACGGCCGGCAGTTCCAAACGAACAAACGATTTGCCGGCATAGGAGATGGTCTCCATCCACAAGCCGGGGACGTGCAACTCGTAGGTGGTGTTTTGCGCGGAAGTCTTTACGGCCACCGCCTCGACCGGTGTCCCGGGTCGGGAGTTTCCATAAAGCGAAACCCACTGCTGCCGGGTTTGCCCATAAAGGGTGGTGGTGCAAAGAATGGCCCAAAGGAAAAGGCATTTGCAATTTCTCATAGTCAACTGGGAACGCCTCGAGGTTTTGTTGTCGCCTGAAACCAACCGGACGCTTCCAGCACTGGACGTGCCAAAGCCGCAAGTTTTTCCGCGTCATACCCGTGCTGCTGATGGAGTTCTGGGAGACGAAAAGGCTGGAGATTTGCAGGCCGTGAAAAATTGAACCCTAAAAAATGCGGGCGAAATTTACGGAGCGGAAGAGGGGGAAAGCCGGAATTTCAACGGTTTTTCCAATTTGCCACGCGCCAAATATGTCTCCCTTGGCGCGCGACTTCACTTCCTCTTGAAAAATCGCCGCTCAACATCGGCACGGCAAAAATTCCCCGCGCACATTTCTGGAAGCGGGGATATTTTCGCACTTTTGGCAGACGCCGGCGACCGGAAATTCGCAAATCGGTTGCGCATTTCTCAGAAACACGAAATGCCCGGCTCTTTCGATTCCGATTAGCAATTTTTGCGGAGATCCGAACAAAATTCAGGCAGGAATAATATTCCTGTCTTCGAAATGCCCGCGTGGTCGGGCGGGATCAGGCGCGCGGATAATATGGCAGCTTCCACGGCTTCCGATAGGTAACACCGACCAACTTGTCGGCTTGGGTGTCACCTTCGATGCGCTCCTTTTCGGCGTTCCAAGCGATCTTGCGACCGCAGCGGAAGGCCACATTGCCCAGGTGCGCCACGGTGGAGACGTGATGGCCGACCGAGAGTTGCTCGTTCGGTTGCTGGCGTGATTTCACGCAGTCGAGGAAGTTGCGGACGTGTCCCGGGCGCGCGTCACCCGAGCCAGGATATTGCTTGGCCATCAGGCTTTTCTTTTTCGGCTCCGGGATGATCTCCCAGCCGTCGTCGCGCGCAATGAGCGTGCCCTCGCTGCCGGTGAACGAGATGCCCCACGGTTTGCCGTTCAGGCCCACGCCCACGCCCACCTTGTGCTCCCACACCATGGTGTAATTCGGGAAATCGTACACGGCAATCTGTGTGTCGGGCGTCTCCGAGTTGTCCGTGAGCACGAATTTGCCGCCGCTCGAGCTGATCGTCTTGGGATACTCCGGGCCCATCGCCCAGAGCATGACGTTGATCAAGTGAACGCCCCAGTCAGTCATGAGTCCTCCCGCGTAATCCCAGAACCAGCGAAAGTTGAAGTGGAACCGGCTCGCGTTGAACGGACGCTTGGGCGCGGGGCCGAGCCACATATCGTAATCCACTCCGGCGGGTGGCTGGCCATCGACCGGGTTGCCGATGTTGCCTAACCAGTCGTGGTAAGCCCAGCCGCGGACGAGGCCGACCTTGCCGAGCTTGCCGGACCGGACAAATTCCGCGATCTCCGCCCAATGTTTGCCGCTCCGCCATTGCGTGCCCATTTGCACAATGCGGTTGTGCTTGCGCGAGGCGTCCAGCATGGCGCGCCCCTCGGCGATGGTGGTTGCGAGCGGCTTCTCGACATAAACATCCTTGCCCGCCTGGCAGGCCAGGACGGTGGGCAGCGCGTGCCAGTGATCCGGCGTCGCCACCAGCACCGCGTCCACGTCCCGGCGGTCCAGCACGCGGCGAAAATCCTTGGTGGTGTCCGGACGCTTGCCGCGCTTTTCCTCAACGAGCTTCACACCTTCCGCGATCCGCGCGTCGTCCACGTCGCAGACCACGACGCAATCGACCTCCGGGTTCATGAAGAACGTGGTCAAGTCGCCTTTGCCCATCCCGCCACAGCCAATCACGCCCAGCCGGATGCGGCCACTGGCGGTCGCCACGTCTGCCGCGCGCAAACCGGAAGGCGCGACGATCAATCCGCCGAGCAGCGGTGCACTGGCGGCGGCCAGCGCGGACTTGGCGAGAAAATCGCGGCGGTTCAGGGAATTGGAAACGGGAGAATTAGGGAGGTTGTCGTTTTTCACAAAAAGCGGATGAGTGACGTTGGTTGACACGGTAACGGGTTGGACGGAAAGGGCTTCGGCCCGCTTCAATCAAATTGGGGGTTGGCCGGTAATCGCTCGTCTTTGCTCACTTCAAATCCTCACCCTTGAGGCCACCAATGGTCCAGTCGAGGTTGTAATCCTTGTAAGGGGCCGTTTGGTTCAGGTTGGCAAACAACGTGTAGGCGGCGTGGCTGTCCACGAACAGGATGGGAAAGCCCTTGGTGCCATGCGCGATATTCTTGTCCCCCACGTTGCCAAACTGCGGCTCGGCGAAACAGGACATGATCGCCTTCTTGGAGGGCGACCGCACCTCGGACGTCACGCGCTGCGTCATTTTGGGACCGTCGCTTTTGTCCTCATAGTAAAATTGGTGGTAGTAATAGTAGGAATTGGGAAAGAGGAGCTGGTTGGTCGTGATGCCGTTGGCGGCGCCGTTCACCTTGGTCCAGGCGTAATTCCATGCGAGACCCTTGTCCGCCGGGCAAAGGTAAAATGATGCCGCGTTGGTGCTCACGTAGGGATTGAACAACTTCATCAGATCGACAAAGGGCAGTTGCGGCCAGTCCCGGCCGGAGTAAGGGAAATGCTCCGTGTTGTCGGCGGTGTACATGTTCAGCGTGATGCCGAACTGCTTCAGGTTCGAGAGGCACCGCGCGGTGAACGCCTTGTTCTTCGCGCGGGCCAGGGCGGGCAGGAGCAGGGAAGCCAGGATCGCGATGATGGCAATCACCACCAATAGCTCAATGAGAGTGAACGCCTCGGGCAATCGGAGACGGCAAGCGGGGCGGAACACCTGGCGGGCACGGGGCATGGCGTGTGAAAGACGCATGATGGTACTGGTTCCAGCCTCGCCAGCTAACCCTTTGCGGGGCCTGTTCACAAGCCAAAAGGCCGGGTTGAAGTGCTGCTAGATCTTCACCTTGAACTCCTCGCCTTTCTTGAGCGAGAGGGAGAAGGCGGCCAGCAACTGGGGGATTTTTTCCAGGTCGGCCAGGCTGACCACTTCCACCGGGGAGTGCATGTATCGGTTCGGCAGGCTGACCAGCGCGCTGGGAATGCCGCCACGGGTCCAAAAGATCACGTCCGTGTCGGTGCCGGTGGCGTTCGAGGTCGCCTCGTGTTGCAACGGTATTTTCTTCGCGGCGGCGACTTCCTCCAAACGGTCCACAATTTCCGGATGGTTTGGTCCGCCGTGCGTCAGGGTGGGGCCCAGCCC
>CAZMLP010000794.1:0-3622 GCA_964566745.1 uncultured Verrucomicrobiota bacterium
TAACGCCTGCTTCTTGCTGTAAATGCTGCCGTCCGGCTGCACGCAGCTCTTCAGAAAGTCATAGCCACGCTGGACGACCGCAGGATCGGTCTTGGAACCTTCTGATTCCTGACGCCCTTGCAAAGCGACCAGCGCCAGGCCGGTGACGGCGGCATGCTCACCGGTGGACCAATAACCTTTGGGATCCTGGTTCTTGGAGAGCCAGAGCGCGCCGCGATCAATCGCCTCGCGAATCTCGTTTTTCAGGGAGAGATTCTTGTCCGCAATGACAGAAGGACTTCCGGGCGCCGCAGGTTTTGTCTCCGTGATCTCAGCGGCCTGCCCGAAAGGGGGGGTGGCGACGGCCAAGGCCAGGGAAAGGCTGGTGAGCGCGGCAGCGCGGGAGAATGGAAATTCAAGGTTTCTTTTCATGGGCGTTAAATTGAATGGTCACGGTGACGGGCGTTTTGACCGGCGGCGCCAAGTTCGTATTCACCAGCCAAATCTTGTCGTTCTCCCGCTCGGGCAGGAGATCATTTATTAAAGCATCCTCGTCCGCAATGATGGAAACAATGGAGCCGTCGCGTTGCGCGACGAAATTTCCCTCAATGATGCGCGAGCCGGTGTAAATCCAGTCGCCGCGCTTCATGGGAGTTCGGGTGAGCATGTTCCAGATTACATCTTGCGCGCGGACATGCTGGTCATGGCCGTTGTATTTCCAGTCGAGCCAGACGGTGGCGCGGGGACCGTCGAGTTTGCCGGGCGTCGGCGACGCGTTGGTCAGGCCGGGCGGCCGTAGCAGCAGCGATGCAATATGGATGTGATACGGCTCGGCCTCGGTGCGAAGCAGGCTTTCGTGCAACTTGCCGGAGTTGTGAACCAGCACGTACTCAAGGAAACCCTCGGACATGTTGAGGAGCGCCGGGAAGGTGAGAGAACGTTGCGGCTGATTGATTCGAACTTTGCCCAATTCGAAAACGCCGCCCTCGATCCGTTTCAAGACGGCATTGGTCACCTCAGGACCGGGCGGAACGTTCGGTTTGTTGGGCGACACCGGACCGGCCGCCAACGCGAGTCCAAGGGCCAAACCAAGCGCGGCCAAGACCGCCGCGCCGCGCCACGGAAGAACGGGCCGGTTACGTTGAGAGGCGGACGGTTTCAACGGGTGTAATGTAGGGAATCACGTTAAAAACTCCAACGGAATCATGACATCCTCATTCCTTGGGAAACAACATTTCGGGGCACGCCGGAGGCGTTTTGAGTGGTGTGATTTACCTGAATTGCGGGGTCGCCGTCCGGCATTGGTCAGACCCTTTCCAGCGGGCAAGAATGCCGGCCAGATGCCCCTCGATCATTTTCGCCCGTTTGCGCCTGGCGGCAAAGAGGCTGGCCGGGTGGGCAAGGCTCATGCTCCGGTTCACGTGCCTCAGCGCCTGCCGGTGGCCGTTGTGCAGTTCCCAGGCGTCCACAAGCCGTGCCCGACTGACAATTGCGAGAAGCCTTGGACTTTGTCGCACCCCCTCCACAGATCGTGTTGGAGATTTCTTGTAGTCGCACCGTGTCCAAAGCCAAATGGTGGCCGGAGGCCGTTCCCAGAGAAGGAGGAGAGTTGGACCGCGTTTAGTGCCATTCAGCGATTCGAGTTTTCTCCTTCCCGGGCCACATCATGGACAAAGCGCAATTTTTCGAGCGCGGGCGCGGACAGGATAAACGGGTAGAGATCACTCAATCCCATCCCCCGGTTCAGGGAGTTCAGGGCGTGGGTGAGGGGAATCCAGTTGGAAACGAGCGTGCTGAAATCCTCCGGGAGATCGCTGAAACCGGCGGGCTCGAAGCTCAAGGCGCGCGCGGTGGTGTGCCGGGGACGCAGGGAAAGGCCATAGCTCCTCGCCGTTTCCAAAGCATCAATCATGTGGAAGTAATGCGCCCAGGACTCGGCCCAATCCTCCCACGGGTGCGCGGCGGAGTACGCGCTGACGAAACGCGCTTGCCAGTCCGGGGGAGGGCCTTGTTCGTAGTGAACCCGCAGTGCTTTTGGATAGTCCTGGGTCTCATCGCCGAACAAATCCCGAAAACGGCCCAGCCGCGCGGTGTTGGCGATGAGCCGGTCCCAATAGTAATGACCAAGCTCGTGGCGGAAATGACCAAGCAACGTGCGGAACGGCTCGTGCAGACTGATCCGGCGGCGCTCGCGCTCGTCGTCGTCCGCCTCGGCAATGTTGATGGTGATGAGACCGTTCGCGTGCCCCGTGAGCACTGGCGACTCGGGGGAGCTCTCCGCCAGAAATTGAAACCTGAGCGGCGGCCGGTTTTCCGAGGCCTCGCGCGGAAGGTCAAGGCGGAGAAGCGTGTGGATCGCGCGTCGTTTCGCGATTTCCATTTTGGCCCAGCGGTCCAAGTTTCCCGGCACGGCGAGGTCGGGAATCGTCACGTTCAAGCGGCAGGCCAGGCAAAGGGGATTCGGGTCCTCCACTGGCACGAGCCAGTTGCACACCTCGCGGTCGCGACTGTTGACGCAACGCCGGTGGAGTTTGCCCCCGGCAGCGGGGGAAAGCGCCTCGAAGGTGTCATTTGCTTTTGGCTCCAAGGCCGACAGGTCCATTGCGCCGGGAAGAAATCCCAGCACATGACCGCACTGGAGGCATTTGACGTTTTCAAAAAAAACCAGATTGCCGCAAGCGTCGCATTCAAAAATCTTCATAAACTTCCGTAATCTTGCGGTGTGCAATGGCCCTCGCCGCGCAATGCATTGATCGCACGCATTTTCCCGCGATGAAACAGGATTTTGCAGCCGCGGGCCGGTTCACTAGCAACGGAGGCGCCGGGGCTGGCGAAGCCGGGATCGATCACTGCGCGCGCAGCCGGTAGAAACGCTGGCCCGCCGGACACTTGAGGCGCGGATGGGAACCGGATGCCATGCCATGGGCGGCGACAGGGTGGCTTCCTTTCTATATTGCCTGAATGTGACGTTGATGGCGCTCGGCGCAAAGGCCATTGAGGGGAATGGAAGCGTCCTAACAACCAAGCCTGTTATGGCTGGCCCATTTATGACGATCGCAACTGTGCTAACGCTGCCTTCCGGGGGAGGCGCAAGCGACATTGCCATCTTCGAGGCCAGCCAAAATTATGGACGCATTGACAAGACGACCAACAAGAATTACCAAGGAGTCTCCGACGAGGTGTCGAGACAAAGCCTCAAAACTGCAGCGAGTGGCCCCGGCATGTTTTCCGCGAATTGTTGCAACCATTTTCCCGGAGAACTTAGGGCTCCAACCGAAAAGACGGTAACGTTATGATCAGCGCCGAAAACCTCAAATTATACCTGGCCATGAAACGGAAGGACGAGCGCTCAACCATGGAGGATGCGCTCGTCTTGGACGGCTTCGACGTGCGGACATTTGGCACGGCGGAGGAGCTTTGGTCCGCCTTTGAAATCACTCCGGCGCGGATGGTGATTTCAGAACGCCTGTTTCCAGGGAGTCTTAACGGCCTGGACCTGGTCGCCAACATTCGAAAATTCCACCTCACACCTTATGTGTACTCTGTGATTCTCAGTCCCATGGGCAGTCTCAAACAGATCAAGGAGGCGTTGGACGTTGGAGTGGACGACTATCTTGTGCGGCCGCACCATCGCCTTCAACTG
>CAZMLP010000795.1:0-4111 GCA_964566745.1 uncultured Verrucomicrobiota bacterium
ATCTATTGGAACAGCCAGCAAATCCTCTGGCCGAAACCCGGTCTGCTGGTGGTGAGCGGCATGCAAGGGTATTGGTACCCGTATTATGCGATCGACCTGGCCGGGCCCGTGATGGCGCGCGGCGTCGTCGCCCCCATCGCCTCCGCCGCGAGCGGTTCAATGGCCGTTACTCCCGCCGCGCGGGTGGGGAACGCGATCATGATTGACGCGCCCTTCTTCTGGCCGTGGCGCTCCAGCGGCGGCCAATTGACCGCCTTTGATGTGAGCGATCCCTCTGCCCCGCGATTCAAGTCGTTCCTCAATTTGCAAGGGACCAACGCGTGGTGGAACGTCAGCCAGGCCCTGACCGCGAACGGCCTGGTGTATGTCGGGCACCAGTCCACCGAGTTTCTCCCGGGCGTTCTGCCCGCCGGACAGAAGCCCGAGCCACCCCAAATCGTGAGGGACGCGGACGGCACGCTCGTCACCAATCAAATTCCCGTCGGGACCTGGGTCCAGCGCTACTATCTCGACGTGGTGGATTATGCGGACCCCGCCACGCCAACCACGCGTCCCCCGGTGAATATTCCCGGCGCCTTGCAAGGCATCTCCGCCGACGGCTCTTTGATCTACACGTCGGGCAATCACTGGGACCCGGTGAAGTTCGAGTCGGACGGAACCGAGTGGCTGGACGCCAGCGCCTATGACGGCGTCTCGGCGCACTTGGTGGACTCGGTCAATCTACCCGCCTCCTGGCCGCATCCGCTCGTCGTCGCCGGGGATTATGTTTATGTCGGCCAGGTGGCCGATCAATCCCAGACCGACCAGCCCCCCGCGCTCCTGGTCTGGACCCTTTCCAGCGCGGGCAAATGGACGCCCATCAAGCCGCCGGTGCCGCTGGATGGCGTCGCGCAAAGCCTTCGCGTGCTGGGCAACTTGCTGGCCGTCCAAACCAGCTCCGCCAATGTCGAATTGCTCGACATCACGACACCAACGGCAGTGAAATCCATCGGGGGTGGCATCCCTGGCGGCTGCCTCTGGTTTGACTTGGCCTCGGCTGACGGCTCGCTCGCGAACGGGCTATGGTTGCCGCTTGGCGCCTATGGCGTCGCCCATATCGCGCCCAAACCGTAAGCTACGGTCGCGATCCATCGTGTCCACTCGTTGCCACAAAATTCACGGAGCGCGTCATGGTTTCACGCTGGTGGAATTGCTTACGGTTGTTGCCATCATCGGCGTGCTGGCAACGCTGCTCCTCTCCGGCGTCGCGTCCGCGAAGAAAAAATCGCGCACGGCGCGCTGCACGGCAAACCTGCACCAGATCAGCCTCGCCGTGACCATGTATCTCGACGACCACGAGCGGCGTCCTCCCACTCTGGACCCGCTCGTGGCGACGAAATATTTGGGCAATCCGCAAGTATTGCTCTGCCCCGAGGACAAAACGGGGAACTGGGGGGGGCTCGTTAATCCGCCGGACAACAAGAATTTCTCCTCAATCGTGGCGGACGGCCAAACGGCGTTACCGAGCGCGCCGTCCAACGCCGTTTCTGCGCGGTTTTCCTATTTGCACCCTTTATCATGGGGCGACGCCGCGTGGGACGCGCTGCTGAAGACCGGCTCCAGCGCAAGCTTCGTGGCCTGCCAGTTGCACGGCCTGGGCGCGGCCAGCCCGCAACCGTCCATCCACGATTTCGAGGGCCTCGTGCTGCGTGGCCAACGGGACGGCGCCGTGGTCCGGCGCAAACTGTTTTGGCCGCACCAGCAGGAGTCTCGCGGACCGGACGGCCTGAGCAACACCGCCACTTTCAACACCCCGGGAAGCATCACTCTCCTTGGCGGAGGCCCGGACTCCTGGCCCTTCCTGACCGACGATCAGCAACCGGCGCCTCAATAGCAAAATCCTCAACCTCCATCGTGGCCAGCAAACCCGTCCAAAACGAACTGCCCCCCGGCGCGGTTTTCAAACCGGAGGTCGTGCCGCTGGACCCGCCCGCTCCGGCGCGGCGGCCGGGGGCGTGGGCCGGCCTGCTCTGGTGCGAATGGTTCGCGCACAGCCGGCTCCTGCTGCTGTTCCTCGCGCTCTGGCTGGTGGCGGTTTGGTCGCTGCCATTGGTCGGGCATTCGGGATGGATTTTGACCGTCGGCCTCGCGTTCGCCTTGCTGGCCGGCCCGGCGTACGGCGGCGGTGATGTGGTGGATGGCTGCGAGGAGTTCTCGTTCTCGCTGCCCGCCACCCGCTCGGAGCGTTACCTCGCGCGGCTCATGGTCGGCGGTGGCGCGGTGGCGGCCTTCGCGCTGATGGACCTCGCGGTGCTGGGCTTCGACTTGCCGCAGATCCTCTCCCGCCTCTATGTCGATGCCGGTGTGCTCCAGCCCGTCCAGGCCGCGCGCACGGAGCCCGCCTACGTGCTGGCTCTTGTCTTTCCGTTCACGGTGTTCGCCGGGGCTTTCGCGGTCGCGGCGGTGGCGCGCTCGCGCGCCTTGGTGCTCATGGCGTGGTTTTGGGGCGGATTGGGCGCGTTGCTCGTGCTTTTCCTTGGCATCCAATACGAGACACTCGTGCTGCACAAATTGAGCGGCGTTTTTGCCGGGCCATTGCTCCTCGTGACCAGCGTCCTGGTGCTGGTGTTGGGGCGCCATCGTTACCGCCGTAAGGAAGTGGGAGTCGTCGCGCGCCCCATCCAATTACCCGGCCACTGGTGGGCATGGCTGATTCTTTTCCTGCTTGGGCTCGCGCTCGCCACCGCGCTGCTTGCCACGCTCACACGCCAGTTCCCCGGCATGTTCCGTTAGAGCGGTTCAACCATATCAATTCCCAATGAAAGGGGGGCGGTATTAGCGATCCACTTTGGACTGCCACCGGCTTCGGTTGATTGGACCGGCGCAAAACGACTCGTCAGAGCCTCGCCTCGCCGTCACGAGCATGTTTAGCACTGGGCGATTTTTCCGCTGCGAACCGGTCCTCAGGTGCGAATTCGGCAGCAAGGCAGGCCAATCCACGATGGTGGGGCGAGGCTCTGACGAGCCGTCTTGAGTCCCTGCCATTTGGCAACCAGCCGCCTCACAACCGCAGATACAGCCTTCGCGTGTGCAAGAACCGCGCGAACGCGAACGCGATCACCAGCCCGCCGCACGCCACGAGAAAGTTCCCGAAGCCCTGCGTCACCTGCGCGTTGAAGAAAGCCTTGATGTCCCCGCCCAGAAAGCGCGACGACACCTTCTCGTAGTTTACCAGCTTCTCGAAGAGATAGATCGTCAGCGGATTCAGCCCGATCCACACGAACGGCACGCACCACTCCTGTTTGTGCCAGACGTCAATGACCAGATAAAACGCCGCCAGCAGCATCGCGCTGAATCCCCCCGCCACCAGCACGTAACTCGACGTCCAGATTTTCTTGATCACCGGGAATTCCAGCCCCCATAAGAACCCCAGCGCCACGCCTGCCGCGCCCGCGCCCAGCAGGATGCCCACCTTCCGCATCGGCGCCACCGCGTTGTTCTTCATCAGGAATCCCGCGAGCACCCCGAGCAGGCACGAGGCAATCGCCGGGATCGTGCTGAGCAACCCCTCCGGGTCCCATTTTCCCTCCCACTTGTAACCCGGGAGAAAGTGCTCATCAACGTAGTTGGCGAGGTTTGCGCCTTTTTCGAAATGTCCCGCGCCCAGGCCCGGCACCGGCACGAACACCATCAGCGCCCAATAGAGGATCAACAGCCCGGCGCAAATCACCGCGATGCCCCGTTTCTTGAAATAGCAAAAGATCAACCCCGCGAACATCGAGCTGAGCGCGATTCGTTGCAGCACGCCCATGAACCGCAGGCCCGGCGTGACATCTTTGAACCAGTCGTAGTAAAACACGCCGATCACCCAGAGCAGTACCCCGCGCCGGATCACCCGGCCCACCGCCGCCGCGCGCCCCTCTTGGGCGACCATTTTCTCAAGCGAAAAAACCAGCGACACCCCCGCCATGAAGACGAAAAGCGGGAAGATCAAGTCCTCGAACGCGAACCCCTCCCACTCTTTGTGCGTGAGCTGCCCGGCAATGAATGAAGTGAACGGGTTTTCGCTCATCGTCTTCATCGCCTCCACCAGCGAGTCCGCGCCGATGATCCAGAACATGTCGAATCCGCG
>CAZMLP010000796.1:0-7778 GCA_964566745.1 uncultured Verrucomicrobiota bacterium
TGCCGTGCCTTGATGCGTGCCGCCACCGCGCGCCCCTCGTCCGTGAGGCTGAAGCCGCGATACTTCTCGTAATTCAGAAATCCGCGAGCCGCCAGCCGCCGGACCATGTTCGAGACTGTCGAGGGAGTGACCCCCAGTTCCTCCGCCACGTCGGTGACGCGCGCATAGCCCTTGTGCGCGACCAGCTCGGCAATTCGTTCCAAATGATCCTCGGTGGACTCGGAGGGAGTCGGAAGCGGGGTGCGACGGGCTCTTTTTTTCTCGGGCACGACGTTACTTAGCACAGGGATTGGAGGCGCGCGAAGAATTTTTGCCAGCAAAACCTTTGGACACCACCAAATGTTTTACACATAAAACTTTTTATTGACGTTACAACTGGTCCGCGTAGATTCACCACCGTTGGCGGTGGCCCTGTCGCCTCGCCCGGTGAAATACAGATGATGATCGCGGGAAATAAATTCTGGCCGTTGACCCATTCCGGGGCTTGCCCCGCCGCTGGCCTTGTGGTTGGCGCGGGCGCGGCGTCATCAAATCCACCCCCCGGCTTGGCTCCCCGCCGACGGCCCGTCCCGTTCGCGCACTGGACACGCCACATCGCCGCGTTTCTCGGGCATGGCGTGGCGCGCTGCTCCAGGTTTTCCGCCGTGGCGCTGGCCACGTTATCCGGCTCGCTTGCAATGGCGGACGACACGAAGCCTGCCCGGCCGGACAAAAGCGGCTATCATCTGTTTAATCCCACCCCGGCGGCGTTGATGCGGGAATTGAGCGCGGACCGCCCGGATAAAACGGAAAGCACTTTCACCGTGGACGCCGGCCATTTCCAGGTGGAGATGGATTTCGTGAACCTCTCGTACGACCGCCATAACATCGAGCGCGACCAGACCAGCGTCAGCGGCGGAGAGGCGGCCCCGATGAACCTGAAGCTGGGCTTGCTGAACAACCTCGACGCGCAACTGACCTTCACCTCCCACGCGTGGGAGCGGGTGGCGGATCGCGCCGCGGGGACCGTGGAGCGTCATTCCGGTTTTGGGGATATCACCCCTCGGCTCAAGTGGAATGTGGCCGGCAATGACGGCGGGTTGTTCTCCCTGGCGCTGCTGCCTTTCGTAAAGATTCCGACCGGCCCGGCCAACCTGGGGAACGGCGCCGTCGAGGGCGGCTTGAAGGCGCCCTACGCATTTGATCTTCCCGGCTTTGAACTGGGCCTCCAGACCGAGGTGGACTTTTTTCGCGATGGGTCCGGTGGCGGGTATCACACCGAGTGGGTGAACTCGATCAGCGTTGGCCGCCCCATCTGGGGCAAGCTTTCCGGCTACGTGGAGTTTTATAGCAGCGTGAGCACCGAGCGGGGCCAGCCGTGGCTGGGCACGTTCGACACCTGGTTGACGTGGCAGGTGAACGAGAATTGGCGGCTGGACGCGGGTGTTTACATTGGCGCGACCCGCTCGGCGGATGACTGGCATCCGTTTATCGGCATGACTTGGCGCCATTGACCTTTTCCTCCTATGAATAGCAACAGTGCAACCACTATGGACCCATTGACGAGTCCCGGTTCCGCCGATCCTGGCTGGCGCCAGCCCAATGCCGCGCCCAGCCTGCCGGAGGTTCACGGCTCGATCCCGCTGGCCAATCAGGCCGGCTTCTGGCGCAAGTTGCTCGCCTGTTCCGGTCCGGGTTATCTGGTCGCGGTTGGTTACATGGACCCCGGCAACTGGGCCACTGACCTGGCGGGCGGCTCGCAATTTGGCTACCGGTTGCTGAGTGTCATCATGATCTCGAATCTGATGGCGATCCTGCTCCAGGCGTTGTGCGTGAAACTGGGCGTCGCCACCGGGCGCGATTTGGCGCAAGCCTGCCGGGATCACTACTCCAAACCGGTGCGTTACGCGCTTTGGTTCTTGTGCGAAATTGCCATTTGCGCGTGCGATCTCGCGGAAGTGATCGGCTCGGCCATCGCGCTTAATCTGCTCTTTGGGCTGCCGATGGTTTGGGGCGTCTGCATCACCGCGCTGGACGTGCTGGCAGTGATGTATCTCCAGCAAAAGGGCTTTCGCTACCTGGAGGCATTTGTCATTAGCCTCATGGGCATCATTGGCATTTGTTTCGCTTTGGAGATCGCCTTCTCGCAGCCATCGTTCACCGCCATTCTCGGCGGGTTCGTGCCGCGTCCCGAGATTTTGCAGAACAAGGAGATGCTCTACATCGCCATCGGCATCCTCGGCGCCACCGTGATGCCGCACAATTTGTATTTGCACTCGAGCATTGTGCAAACGCGCCACTATGAGCCGACGCCCAAGGGGAAGCGCGAGGCGATCAAGTTTGCCACCATCGACTCCACCGTCGCGCTCATGGGCGCGTTGTTCATCAACGCCGCGATCCTGATCGTGGCGGCGGCGGTCTTCCACAAGAGCGGCCGCACCGAGGTGGCGGAGATTCAAGAGGCCTATCAACTCCTCACGCCGATGCTGGGTGTCGGCGGGGCGAGCGCGCTCTTCGCCATCGCGTTGCTCGCCTCCGGCCAAAACTCGACCCTTACCGGCACGCTGGCAGGTCAGATTGTCATGGAGGGGTTTCTGAACCTGCGATTGCCGCCTTGGCTGCGCCGGTTGATCACGCGCCTGCTGGCCATCATTCCCGCGGTGATCGTCACCATTCTCTATGGCGAGAAAGGCACCGCCAAATTGCTCGTCTTGAGCCAGGTGATCCTCAGCTTGCAACTCTCCTTCGCGGTGGTACCGCTGGTCCTCTTCACTAGCGACCGGAAAAAGATGGGCGAGTTTGTCAATCCGGCCTGGATCAAAATCCTCGCGTGGATTGTGACCGCCATCATCGTCGTCTTGAATGTGAAACTGCTGTTCGAGCAGTTTATGGACTGGATCAAATAGCAGGGCGGGGGGCGGCTCGACGTGCCGTCCGAGAATATTCGGAAGCGATGCTTTTGCCGTGTCAGATCAGGCGGAGCGCGCGTTGCTTCGCACCACCACCTTGAGCGATGCGGGCGTTGGCTTCGCCGCGAGCGCGACGGCGTCGGCGGTCTTGTCGAGCGGAAAGGTGTGGGTGATCAGGCGGCGCACGTCCAATTTGCGCGAGAAGACCAGCTTCGCCACCTCGTCTTGCAAAGTGAAATCCGAGGAATAACTCCCGAGCAGATCCTTCTCGTCCACACAGACCGTCGCAAGATCCACGTTGGTCATGGCCCCGCGCTTGGTGTGGGCGAAGAGCATTACTTGTCCGCCGCCGCGTGTTAGGGCGAGCGCCTGGTGCATCGCGGCATCCACCGGCACGGCAATCACCGCCGCGTCGAGACCGCGCCCGCGCGTCAGCCTCTTCACCTGTTCGGCCAAGTCCGGAGCGTCCGCCCGCAATGCGGCGGCGGCGCCAAATTCACGGGCCAGGGCGAGGCGGTTGTCGAGCAGGTCGGTGGCAATCACCTTGATCTTTTGCAATTGAAGGAGCCGCGTGAACATCAGGCCAATGGGCCCTTGTCCGGCGACCAGAACAAAGTCCCCCGGCAACACGTTCAGGCGGCGCACCGCTTTGAGGACGGTGTTGACCGGCTCCAGCATGGCGCCTTCCAGAAAATCATTGCGCACGGGAATCCTAACCACGCCGGGCAGCACGAAGGACATCACCCGGACATACTCCGCGTAGCCGCCGCCGGCCGGCTCAAAGCCGGCGGTGATCCCGGTGCGCTTGTAGCCGGGACATTGCGCGAAGGCGCGATGACGGCATGCATGGCAGTGGAGACACGGCACATGATGGTGCAACGCCACGCGGTCACCGACGCGAAGGCCAGTCACTCGCGCGCCAACCTTCACAATCGTTCCAGCGGTCTCATGGCCGAAGACGCGCGGGGGCGGCACCGTGCCGTGGTGGATTTTTTTGATGTCCGTGGGGCACACGCCGCACACCGCCACTTTTACCAGCAGTTCGCTTGCACCAATCCGTGGCACGGGAAGTTCCTCGACGCGCAGGTCATTCAGACCGCGATAAACCACCGCGCACATGGTCTTTGGGATCGTCATGGTCATGCGGCAGAGATAAGCCCGATTGCAAAAAAACGGAAGCGCGGAAGCCGCGATTGCGAAATGACCGGCCAACGCCCGGCGAAGGGGCGGGCCGCTGGCAAGGCATGCGCAAAAGGCTTACAACACACCTCGATTTCCAATGTTTTCCGTTTGGCATGGACCAAGCTAAATTGGTTCCGGAAGGTGAATGCGACGGGCAGGCCGACAGGAAACGACGGGAAACCGGGAAACGAAAAGAGGCCACCTCGAAAGGCGTTTGCCTTCCAATTTTTTTACCTGTGAGCGAAAACGCGCCGCCGATCCCCGCCCACCCGACAATTCAAAGCATGCAACGCGCCGCGCGCGGTTGCCGCGCCTGTCCGTTATGGAAAACCGGCACGCAAACGGTGTTTGGCACGGGCGCGGAGGGAGCCTTGGTTGTGCTGGTGGGCGAGCAGCCCGGCAATGACGAGGATTTAGCGGGCAAGCCTTTTGTGGGGCCGGCCGGACGCCTGTTGGACCAAGCGCTGGCCGGGGCGGGCATCGACCGTTCCCAAACGTATGTCACCAACGTGGTGAAGCATTTCAAGTGGGAGCCAAAAGGAAAGCGGCGCATCCATAAAAAACCGGGCGCGCGGGAAATCGCCGCGTGCCGCCCGTGGCTTGACGCGGAACTTGCGGTGCTTCAACCCAAGCTCCTGGTTTGCCTGGGCGCGACCGCCGCGCAGGCGTTGCTAGGCAATAAATTCAAGGTAAGGCGGCAGCGCGGGCAGTGGGTGGAATCTCCTCTCGCTCCAAACGTCATGGCCACGGTGCATCCCTCCTCCATCCTTCGCGCCATCAAGGACGAGGATCGTCGCGCGCAGATGGAGGCGTTCGTTGCCGACCTCAAAAAGGCTGCCGAGGCCATCCGGAAGTTGTAAAGCGAGTTAATTTAATCTGTGGCCGTTTTTGGCAGGGACCGGTCGCCGACCGGTCCGGGAACGTCCGAGCAGCAACATTTGCCAACGGCGCCGCCGAAGGCTTTTGTCTGTAGCCCCAGATTTGCCCGGACGGCTCAGCGAGCCGTCCCCACCTGGCGCCTGCCCGGCGCTGTTACCGGGGAGCTCACCCCGTCGGCGCCCGGGGGCATTATCATTTAATTTGCTTAGTGAAAATCATACGACTTTGGCCCGTTGAACGCTTCGTGCTCCAAACGCTCGATGCGCACGGCCTTCACGTGAATCACATTGTCCACGTGCTGCAACTCGCCCTCGATCAAGAGAAACGGCTCCTCGGTGATGACCAACCGGCGCGCCTCGAACAGCGGTGGGGTCACGATGGCGTTGCTCACGCCGGTCTCGTCCTCAAGGCTGATAAACACAAACCCTTTCGCCGTGCCGGGCCTTTGACGGCAAATCACCTGCCCGGCAATCCGCACCGTGCTGCCGTGCTCGCCACTCGCCAAGTCCGCCGCGCGCCAGATGTCTTGCAACCCGGCACGAAGCAAAGCCATCGGGTGTTTGCCGGTGGTCAGGTGCATGCCCGCAAGATCCGCCCGGATGCGCTCGGGGTAATTCATCCGCTCGAGCGGCGAGGGATTTTCGTCCGGCAGAGTGTCAAACAAATCATCCTGCCGCAACGGCTTCTCCACGTTCCACAGGGCCTCACGGCGATGCGTCGCGAAACAGTTGAGCGCGCCCACTTCCGCCAAGGTTCGCAACTCGTCCTTGTTCAAACGTGCCCGGCGCTTGAAATCCTCCAGTGACGCGAACGGCTCTTTTTCGCGCTCGTTCAACAGGCGCGTGGCCCCGCTTCCGCTCAGGCCGCGCACCACTCGCAACCCCAGTCGCACAGCATCGTCCGGATCGATGGTGCAATCCCAACCCGACCGCCCGGCGCACACGGGCAAGAATTTCACACCGTGCCGCTGGCCGTCCTTGATGAGCGACGCGGACGAGTAAAAGCCCATCGGCTGGTTGTTCAGCAGGCTCGCGTAAAACTCCGGCGCGCGATGCACTTTCAAATAAGCCGAGGCGTAGGCGAGGTGAGCGAAGCTGATGGCGTGGGATTCGGGAAATCCATACAGCGCGAAGGAGCAAATAGCGCCGATAATTTCATCGATGGTTTTTTGCGGATGACCTTTTCGTGCCATCGCCTCCCGAAGCTTCTTTTCGACCCGTTCCATCCTTTCGTGGGAGCGGTGAAAACTCAAAGCCCGTCGAACCTCCTCCGCTTGCGCGCCGTCAAAACCCGTCATCACCATCGCCATTTTAAGCATCTGCTCTTGAAACAAGGGCACGCCCAGAGTCCGCTCCAAATCTGCCTTCAAATCATCGTGGTAATATGCAACCGCTTCTTTTCCCGCCCGCCGACGGAGATACGGATGCATCAAGTTCCCTTGGATTGGTCCTGGCCGGATGATCGCGACCTCGATTACCAAATCGTAGAAGCACTTCGGTTTCATGCGCGGCAGCGTCGCCATCTGCGCGCGACTCTCGATCTGGAAAACACCGATGGTGTCCGCCGCCTGCATCATTTCATAGGTCTTCGGGTCATCCTCGGGCAAATCGGCAATGTCGATCCCACGCCCGCGCTGGCGACATAGCTCCACCGAATCTTGGAGCACGGACATCATGCCGAGACCGAGGCAATCGACTTTCACGATGCCCAAGTCCTCGCAGTCATCCTTGTCCCATTGCGCGACCACACGATTGGGCATCGAGGCATTCTCCAGCGGCACCACCTGGTCAAGCTTGTCCTTGGAAATGATCATGCCGCCGGAATGCTGGCCGAGATGGCGGGGCAGCCCGCGGATTGCGTTGCAGAGCATGAGAAAAACCGGCGCGCGGGGATGATCCTTCGGCAAGCCGGACTTTTCCATCTGGGCCGGCAAATCGAGCGTGTGCGGGAAATCACCGTTGGCGTACAGGCTGGAGAAGCGGCTCAAAACATCACCCGATAAACTCAGCGCCTTGCCCACTTCCCGCGCGGAGCCGCGTCCGCGATAGGTGATTACGTTCGCGGTCATTGCCGCGCCGTGCTTGCCGTAACGACGATACAGCTCTTGAAGCACTCGCTCGCGCCGGTCGCCGCTGGGCAGGTCAATGTCGATGTCCGGCCAGGCATTCTTGCGGCCCTCCGTGAGGAATCGCTCGAACAGCGTGTTGAACTTCAACGGATCGACCGCCGTGATGTGGAGGCAAAAGCAGACCGTGCTGTTCGCCGCGCTCCCGCGCCCCTGCGCCATGATGTTTTGCTCGCGGCAATAATTGACCAAGTCGCCGACGATCAAAAAATATCCCGCGACCTTGAGTTTTTGAATCAGCGCCAACTCGCTCTCGAGTTGGCCGCGCACCTTTTCGGGCACTTCATTCTTGTATCGTTTCCTTGCGCCCAAGTAGGCCTGCTCGCGCAGAAATGAGTCCATCGTGTGCCCGGCCGGAACCGGAAACTCGGGAAACTCGTATCCCAAGTCCTCCAGGGTGAATTCAAGTCGCGCGGCCAGGCGCGCGGTGTTTTCTATGGCCTCGGGACAATCCGCGAACAATGCCGTCATCTCTTTCACGCCTTTCAAATGGCGCTCGGCATTTTGCGAGAGCAGTTTGCCCGCCGCGTCGAGATGTGTGTGATTTCGCGCGCAGGTGAAGACGTCCAGGAGCGGCCGTTCCGCCGCCGTGCCATGGAGCACGCCGTTGGTGGCCAACAGCGGCAATCGCAACCGCCCGGCAAGATCCATCGTCGCGCGGATCAACCGCTCCTCTCCGCGTATCCGGTGCCGTTGAACCTCCA
>CAZMLP010000797.1:0-2693 GCA_964566745.1 uncultured Verrucomicrobiota bacterium
TCCAAGTGACGGGCGGTATCCATCCTGAACTGGCCAAGATGCCGAAAAAGGGTGATCCCCTCACGGCGGGGCAAATCGGTCTCTTGCGCGCGTGGATCGACCAGGGCGCGGTTTGGCCGGCGAAGGCAGTTGTTGCCGCGACCGGTGTCAAATCCCATTGGGCCTTCTCCGCGCCGGTTCGCCCTTCGCTTCCCGTGGTCAAAAACAAGAAATGGGTCCGCAACGAGATTGACCGGTTTATTTTGGCGAAACTGGAGAGGGAAAACCTCAAGCCCTCGCCCGAGGCTGACAAGATCACGCTGATTCGCCGGGCAAGCCTCGATTTGATTGGCCTGCCGCCGAGTGTTGCCGAGGTGGATGCCTTTCTAGCCGACAAATCCCCCAATGCCTACGAGAAGGTGGTGGACCGCTTGTTGCAATCGCCGCACTACGGCGAGCGCTGGGGGCGGCACTGGCTGGACGCCGCGCGTTACGCGGACTCCGACGGCTACGAAAAGGACAAGTCGCGGCAGGTTTGGTTTTATCGTGACTATGTGGTGAAGGCGTTCAACCAGGATATTCCATACGACCAGTTTATCATCGAGCAATTGGCGGGTGACCAGTTGCCGGACGCGACCCAGGACCAGATCGTCGCCACCGGTTTCCTCCGCAACTCGATGTTGAACGAGGAGGGCGCGATTGATCCCGAGCAGTTCCGCATGGAGGCGATGTTCGACCGCATGGACGCCATTGGCAAAAGCATGCTCGGCCTCACCATCCAGTGCGCGCAGTGCCACACGCACAAGTTCGACCCGGTCACGCAGGAGGAGTATTATCGCCTGTTCGCCTTCATCAACAACGACCACGAGGCGAGCAAGATCGTGTATCTGCCGGAGGAGCAAATGAAAATCGCCAACCTCACACGCGAGATGGCGGAGCTGGAGGCGAATCTCCGCCATACCACGCCGGATTGGGAGGAGCGCATGGCCAAGTGGGAGGAGAGCGTGCGCAATGACCAGCCGCAATGGACGCCGGTTCATGTCGAGCGCGTGGGCGACAATGATCAAGGTTATTATCCGCAAAAGGACGAGTCGCAACTCGCCGCCGGTTACGCGCCCACCTATTTGACCGAGTCGTGGCGGACCACCAACAGCATGGCCAGCGTTGGCTCGTTTCGCCTGGAATTGTTGAACGATCCCAGCCTGCCCTGGACCGGGCCGGGCCGGTCGTTCATGGGCACTTGCGCGTTGACGGAGTTCAAGGTGGAGGCCGCGGACGCCGCGAATCCCACCAATAAAATCAAGGTCAAGCTCGTCAAGGCGACCGCCGATTACTCGAATCCCCGCCGCGATTTGGAAATTAACTTTGACGACCAGAACGGCAACAAACGCGTCACCGGCCCGGTCGATTATGCCATCGACGACAAGAACGACACCGCCTGGGGCATCGACGCCGGCCCGGGCCGCCGCAACCAGCCGCGCAAGGCGGTCTTCGTGCCGGAGAAGCCGGTCGAGTTCCCGGCGGGCGCGATTCTGACGTTCACCCTGGTGCAAAACCACGGTGGCTGGAACAGCGATGACCACATGAACAACAATTTGGGTCGCTTCCGGTTTAGCATCACGCCCGCCACCAATGTGGTGGCGGATCCATTGCCCAAAAGAATTCGCGAGATTGTCTCCAGTGTTCCGAGAGACAAGCGCACCCCGGAGCAACAGGCCGCGGTGTTTGCTTGCTGGCGCGGCACGGTTGCTGATTTCAGAGAGACGAACGACAAGATCGAGAAGCTCTGGGCGCAATGGCCGGCCGGCTCGACCGCGCTGGTCCTCAAGTCGCGCGAGGACCGCCGCGAGACCGCCATGCTCAAACGCGGCGACTGGCTGAAGCCTGGCAAAGTGGTCACCGCCGGCGTTCCGGCTTTTCTCAACCAATTGCCCGCCGACTACGAGCCGACCCGCCTCACGCTGGCCAAATGGATCACCGACCGCAAGGCGCCCACCACGGCCCGCGTGTTCATGAACCGCGCCTGGCAGGAGTATTTCGGGACCGGCCTGGTGCCCTCGCCGGAGGATTTTGGAACTCGCTGCGAGGCGCCGTCGCATCCGGAGTTGCTCGATTGGCTGGCGGTGGAGTTCATGGAGCCGACCGTTGACCCGGGAAAGCCGTGGGCCTTCAAGCGCATGCAGCGGCTCATAGTCACCAGCGCCACTTACCGGCAGAGCAGCCGCGTCGGCAAGGAGCTGCTGGAGAAGGATCCTTACAATCGTCTGCTTGCGCGCTCGTCGCGCTTGCGCGTGGATGGCGAGATCGTCCGCGACATCGCGCTCGCGGCCAGCGGGTTGCTAAATGAGAAAATTGGCGGGCCCAGCATTTACTCGCCCGCGCCGGAGTTTTTGTTCCAACCCCCGGCCAGTTACGCCCCGTTCCCGTGGAAGACCGAGACGGGTGAAAACCGCTACCGTCGCGCGTTCTACACGTTTCGCCGGCGCTCCACGCCGTATCCCATGCTTGCGAGCTTTGACGCGCCCAACGGCGACTTCTCGTGCGTGCGCCGCGCGCGGTCAAACACGCCCCTTCAAGCGTTAACGCTTTTGAACGAGCCAGTGTTTGTGGAGTGCGCCCAGGCGCTCGCGAGGAAGACCTTGGTGGAAGGTGGCAAAACCGACGAGGATCGCATCGAGTATGCCTTCCGCCGGACGCTCAGCCGTCCGCCCGCG
>CAZMLP010000798.1:0-2924 GCA_964566745.1 uncultured Verrucomicrobiota bacterium
CGACGCCGGTGCCGAAGGTGTTCACATAAACGCTCACCGGATCGGGGTAACCGATCGCGTAAGCGAACTGGATTTCCGCGCGCTTTGCCAGCCTGGCCGCACCGATGTTCTTCGCCACATAACGGCCCATGTAAGCCGCGCTGCGGTCCACCTTGGACGGGTCCTTGCCCGAGAAGGCGCCACCACCATGCCGGCCAAAGCCACCGTAGCTGTCCACGATGATCTTGCGACCGGTCAACCCGGTGTCGCCCTGGGGCCCGCCCACCACGAATCGGCCGGTGGGGTTGATCAAATAAAGGGTGTCCTTGTCCAGCAACTCCTTCGGCAGGACCTTCTTCACCACGTTCTCGATGCAAAAATCCTCAATTTCCGCGTGTTGCGCGTCCGCCGCGTGTTGGGTGGAAATAACGACATTGGTGATGCGCACCGGCACGTCGTCCACATATTCCACGGAAACCTGGCTCTTCGCGTCCGGGCGAAGCCACTTTACTTTTCCGCTCTTGCGAATCCGGGTCAGCTCGCGTCCGAGGCGGTGGGCGAACATGATCGGGGCCGGCATCAATTCCGGCGTCTCGTCGCTGGCGTAACCGAACATCAAGCCCTGGTCACCGGCGCCTTGCTCGGCTTTCTTCTTGCCCTTGGCGGCCTTGGCGTCCACGCCCTGGGCGATGTCCGGCGATTGCTGGGTGACGATGTTCATCACAAACACTTTGTCGGCATGGAAAACGTCATCGTCGTTCACATAACCGATGTCGCGGATCGCCTCACGGGCCAGTTGAGTGAAGTCCAGCTTGGCCTTGGTGGTGATTTCGCCGCCGACCACGACGATATTCGATTTCGCGTAGGTCTCGCAGGCGACGCGGCTGGTCTTGTCCTGCGCCAGGCAGGCGTCCAGCACGGCATCAGAAATGGTATCGCACACTTTGTCCGGATGGCCCTCGCCGACGGACTCGGAAGAAAAGATGAATCGTTTGCTCATTGAGTGTTGTGTTAACGACCTGTCAAATAGTCATATTGACGTATCGTGATAAGATGATATATACATTTTGTCGCGCGTCAACTGCGATTTTTTACCAATACCATGTGCTCCGTGCTCAAAGCTCTTCGTGCCCTCTCCGATGCCACCCGGCTCCGGATTATCTCCCTGCTGGAGCGCGACGAACTGTCCGTCAACGAGTTGCAGGAAATCACCCAGATGGGCCAGTCCCGCATCTCAACGCACCTCGGCTTGCTCGCGGACGCGGGCCTGCTCGAGTCCCGCCGCGATGGCAAACGGACCTTCTATCGTTTGAACCGGCAAGTGGATGAGGCGACACGCGACACCACCCAACTCGCGATCCGGGGCGCCCGAGAGTTATCGGAACATGACGCGGATCAATTAAATCTGCGCCGGGTGATGGAACGGCGGAAGGCGCAGGACCAGGTGTACTTCAATCAAGTTGCCGGACGATTCGACCGCAGTTACGGCCCCGGCCGGTCCTGGCAGGCATTTGGCCATTTGTTGTTGCGCATCTTGCCGCCGCTGAATGTCGCCGACCTTGGCTCGGGCGAGGGTTTGTTGAGCGAGTTGCTCGCCCGCCGCTGCAAGAAGGTCATCGCGGTGGACAATTCCGAGCGGATGGTCGCGTATGGTGCGAAACAGGCGCGCAAGAACGGCTTGAAAAACCTCGAATTTCGTCTGGGCGAACTGAGCGCGCCGCCCATCGAGTCGGACACGATGGACCTGGTGATTTTGAGCCAGGCGTTGCACCACGCCGCCGAGCCGGCCAAGGCGGTTGCCAGCGGTTATCGGATTTTGCGTCCCGGAGGGCAGATCATGATTCTTGATCTTCAGCAGCACACCTTCGAGCGCGCCAAGGAGCTTTATGGCGACCGCTGGTTGGGCTTTACCGAGAGCGAACTGATTGGCTGGCTGGAGCAGGCGGGGTTCAAAAAGATTGAGACCCAAGTCGTTGCCCGCGAGGAGCAGCCGCCCCACTTCGCCACATTGCTCGCCAGCGCTGAAAAATGAGCCCGTGCAATGCCTCGCCTCCCTTTTTATTGAACGGGGCCAAAGCTCATTCTATACTGCCCCATGGTCGCTCCGATACCTCCGAATGAGAAAGCACGTCTCGCGACGCTAAAGCGTTACAAGATTCTCGACACGCCGCCCGAGCGCGCGTTCGACGACGTGAGCAAGCTGGCGGCATACATTTGCGGCACGCCGATGGCCACGGTGTCACTCATCGATTCCAATCGCCAATGGTTCAAAGCCAAGGTTGGACTCGACAGCAGTGAAACCTCCCGGGACCTGGCTTTTTGCGCCCATGCCATTCTCCAAACCGAGCCTTTGGTTGTCGAGAACGCCACCGAGGACGCGCGATTTTCCGACAATCCCCTGGTGACCGGCGAGCCCCGCATACGATTTTACGCGGGCGCGCCCTTGACCGCGCCGGACGGAAACAATTTGGGAACCTTGTGCGTGATCGACAGGAAGCCGCGCCAGTTGACGCCAGATCAGAAGACCGCCCTGGAGGCGCTGGGCCGCATCGTCATCACAGAACTTGAATTGCGCCGCGTCTCCAACGAGCTGACGGACGCGCTCTCGAACGTCAAGACGCTCAGCGGGCTGCTGCCGATTTGCGCTTACTGCAAGGGCGTCCGCAACGACCAGGGCTACTGGGAACAGGTGGAGGTGTTCGTCGAATCGCATTCCAGCGCCGAGTTCACGCACGGCATTTGTCCGGCGTGCTCCAAAAAGCATTTTAATACCACAGTTGGCGGGTCCCCGCGAAAACCCTGATCCTGACGCGGGTTGTTCGGTGGTTTGAGTTTGGCGCCCGTCCGCCGTATTCTCGGGCCGATGAGTGACGAGAAATTGATTCGCGCTGCGCGGGCGCTTTCCACGGCGGTGGACGCCCTTTCCTTCGCGCCGCCGGTGGCGC
>CAZMLP010000799.1:0-3507 GCA_964566745.1 uncultured Verrucomicrobiota bacterium
GCGTTTGGCCATTCAACGGAGCAGCTTATCAGAGTTCCCGTCGTCCGCGCAAAGGTACCGTTGACTGTGTTGACTCTATTGACTGTGTTGACTCTATTGGTTCAGACACGCCTCATTTTGCGCCGAACCGCTTCGCCTCAAGATGGTTATGAAAAACAGCCAAAACATTTAGACGGCGAGTGCAACGCATCGCGGAGGGATGACGTGAAGATGGACATAGTCTCACGGGGAGACGAAATCGTTTTTCTGAATCTTGGGAAAAGCGGGAATGGTCCTCAATCGGGCGAGCGAACGATTTTTATTCGGAAATCGAGTCTGCACCAACTGATTTGGCAAATGTCTCAAACCGCAAGTCTCTAAGTATTTTTGCCTTGGCGAACATACGGATGCATGGCAATCGGTATTCACCATACGATTCCAAGCGAACGAGATTCTCACCAAAATCAATATAGACTGGACACGTTGCATCCAGCCACGTTCGGCGGGGTCGTATCCATTCGTATTGATGGTGTCCTCGGTAGGCCGAATCCACCTTGTCCTGAATTTCTTGAATACCATGAATCCGAACCAATTCGCCAGATGACAGCCCCATATTCGGATTCTCGGACGGACGCCAAAATATACCCCGTTGGCTGCCGCCCATATTAACTGCGGATTTCGTCCAAACTATGTCTTGGGCAACTTCGGAAGCGGGGTCGGGCAAGCGGTGAAAAATCTGGAAGTTCTCTATGAACCCGTTGCCATCAATTACCCACACAAGGTTTTCGTAAAACTGCTCCCGAGCGGCACGTTCTTCATCGGTGATGGCAGAATGTTGAAATTCAATTATGATGCCACCGGCGGTTTTCACATCGGCACGGTGGACCTCGCCGGTGATCGCGGTGTGACTTACCTCTCTGCATTCTTCAGGGAACTGGTTTTTCCAATGACGATGCCACGCAGTCTCATTTTCCCACCAAGGATCACAATTCAGTCGTCGGGCGTGAGCCCAATGGTGGATGATTCGAGTTCCACATTTTGCGATTACATCCTCCGAACACTGTGGACACTTTCCTTGTAATCGAGGAAGTGCTTCGCGCTTTTGGCCATTAACTAAGGCGTATTGCATCGATTTCCAGTTTGATGGTGCCATGCACAATCTGGCTATGGCAATTGCGATCCCAATCCCGAAGCGAGGTTGAGTTTGGCGCGCGCCTCGAAGAAATTGACTTTCAATCGTCGCTCCGCGGCGAATTGGAATTGGCCAACTTGGTCCACGGCTTGAAAGTCGTTGCTTTTATCATGCCGTCACCCCGCGACGGCCGGATTCCCGCGCCAAGGAAGTCGGGGCTCAATTATTCGGAGCGACGTAGGAGCGACATCTTTGTAGAGTGCCGGTCCCCAAAAGCGTCAGCCCCGGCGGGGCGGCATCGTCGGGAAATCAATCGGTGTTCGCCAAAAACAGAAGATGCCGCTCCTGAACGGAGCTTGAGGATTCTCTTTTGCGCGGTTCTACAAAGATGGCGCACCTACGGTGCTGGGGCGCATTCCCTCAGTCCGTAAGCCTTTCGGCGTTGAATTGGGCCAAGTGGAAAACAGAACGGCAGAGAACAAGGATCGCTTCGCGGCTCAATTTTGCCCAGCCGGCTTTACGAGGCAGGTCAGAGGCCTCCGCCGTCCGGATATTCCCGAATAAGCTTGATTCTCACCGGACCTCGCAGCGCGAGGTCCCTACCTAAAAGGGCCACAGTTTTAATTGAATCGCTATAGCCACCGAGGGAGAAGAGGAAAAGAGAGGGAATCGCGTAAAATAGATTTTCGATAAACGTGGGTGGTCCATGGCTTGAAAGGCTTATCATTACCCACAATTGGCGTCATCGGTTGGCCGTCAGGTCAAGGGCTTGAGCCATCCACAACAACCGGTGCCAGCCCCGCCAGATGGTTTGCCAGCCCGGCAGGCCGTCGCTCTTTCGAGCCGGGAACCCGCCCAAACGCGCGATGGCGGTCAGCAGGTTCTGGTTGGTCCAGCCCGCCTTCGGGACGCCGAATTTTTTTTCCAGCAGCGCCACTATTTCCGGCCCGAAACTTTCCACGCTCGCGCGTCCGGCGGGCTCGCCCCGCGCCAGCAGTTTGGCGGTGAGCAGACGCGCCGCCACCAAGGCCAGAATGGCGATGAGCGGCTCCAGCCGGCCCGCGCTTTCCAGCTGGCTGGCCTCCACCCTGGTCCCGCTCTTGAGCGCCTTGTGATATTCCTCGATCCACCAGCGGGCGGTGTAACGGCCCACCACCCGCTGGATTTGTTCCCAACTCGCGCAGGCCAGCGAGGTCAGCAACACCCAGCGCAGTGGTTCCTCCACCCCCTGGGGCGGATCGGTCTCCCGCAGCTCGATCGCGGTAACCTGGCGCAGCGGAGCCTGCCAGCCGCCCGGACGCCACGGCCCGTCCAGATCGACGACCACCGCCCGGACTTCCAGTCTCGCACTGCGGGCCGGCTGCCCCGGCCGGGCGCTCACCTCCACGGTGGACTGGCCTGTGACCTCGGCACCGTTTAACGCGTCTCGCAAATGGGTCTGCCCGTCGGCCAGACGGCGGTCCTGGAAGGAGCGAATAATGAAATCGATCCCTTGCCGCTGGCAGACCTGCATGGGCTCGTAAAAGTCCGCCTCGCAGTCCGCCACGAAAATCCAGCGGGCCGCTGGCGGCGCGGCCGGCATCGCCTTCAACCCCGCCGCCCAGCGCTGGGATTTGCGGGGGCGGGCCAGGCGCTGGCCGCGCGACTCGCCCTTGGGGGCCGGTTGGGGCCGCAAACACTGCTGGTCGAACAAGCCCACCAGCGTTCCTTGCGGTCGTTGTTCCGGCGTCCACTGCTCCACGCGCACCGCCAGGGTCGTGTGCAACTCGAAACCGCGGCCACGTCCATCACCGATCACCCCGAGGCCCTCGGTTTGCGGATGTCCCGAGTAGTCCAGCAGCGTCGTGTCCTCGATGAGCAAATACTCGCCCGGGCGCGCGCACGCGGCGCGCGCGCGCTCCAAATGGGAGGTGATGACTTGCTGGAAACCAACCTGCGGTTGGTCAAACAACCGGTAAGCGGCCTTGAGCTCGGCCCACGTGGAGAAGGCTTGCGGCAGTGTTCCCCCCGGATTGGCGGCCAACTGTTCGGCTATCTGCACCAGGCGCCTAGTACGACGCGCGTCGCCCAGCGGCGCAACTCCAAACTCGGCTTGGGCCCATTTTTCCGGCGACGACAAAGCTTCACTCATCCGGCCAGTTTGCACCGCCCGTATTGGCGTACCAGTGCAAAATGCCCACCCCAATTTGTGGGTAATGATAAGGCTTTCAAGCCATCGACCAGCCCCGCTTGATGAAATCTGTTTTGCGCGATTTCCTCTCTTTTCCTCTTCTCCCTCGGTGGCTAATTATTTTGTTCCAATCCTTTACCCCAAAGCAAAACCGCCTCCTGATCAACCCCTTGCGACTCCATTTCCCGCCCAAATCCAGCGTTTCCAATTAATAGAGTCAACACAG
>CAZMLP010000800.1:0-6925 GCA_964566745.1 uncultured Verrucomicrobiota bacterium
GCGAGCCAGGCCTCACTGCCGCGGGCGAAGGGGGTGGAATCAGGATCGCCCTCACGTCCCCCAATGCCGCCAGCATGGTGATTGTGACCGCGAGCGCCAACAGGTTCACAGCCACTTGCCACCGGCTGAAGAACCCGCCCAAAGTCATAAAAACACCGGCGAAGTGGCGGCACGGGTGACTCTGCAAAACGGTTGCCTCCGCCGCGAATCCCAAGCGAGGAATGGCTCCCAAAGGGAGATTGGGCGACGCGGGTGAAGGCGCCTTGGCACTGGACAGTGCCTCTTTGCGGATGCTCGATGGCGTGGCATCGCGCTGGCGTGGCGTGAGAATGTGGCCGATTCCCGCGTGCTGGTGACAAGCCCGCAACTTTGGCTCAAGCACCACCGCCTTGATCTGGCCGGAGGGAGTGACCACACCGGTCGCCGCCCAGGCGGCTGAATTAGCGCGCAAGTTTTGGAAGAACCCGCGCCACAACCACGAGCGGCGGGCGGTCGAGGGCCGGGCGCGATAAAGGGCCAGCAAGGTGTTCAGGCAAAACGGCAATCCGGCCGAGGCCCCCTCCAAGGTAAGGCCACCCTCCATGCGGAGCCGGAGCTGGCTTTTTTCCAAATCGGAGCGCCAACTTTTGCCGGCTTCCCAGGCTCGCAGGCATTGAAAGCTCGACGTGGTGGTTGCGACCACGACCAACGTGATCCAAAGACCGGCCAAAATGCCGGTCAAGGAAACGAGCCGCGCCTCCGGGTCCGGACCGAAAAGCAGAAATAGAATCAACGCCCCCGCAGCGAGCCAGCCGAAGCCCAAAACCACCCGCATCCAGCGTGGCCAGGGCCGCCTGCCACTCGCAATCCACACCGCGAGGAAGGACAGCAATCCCTTCCCGCCCAGCAGGCTCCCCACCGTTTGCGAGGGAGTTCCCAAGTCCGTCGTGGTGGCGTGAAAACCCTCCGAAACAATGGCCGGACCGGTGGTGTTGGTGACGGGAAGAACCAACGCCTCCACCGGGCGCACATCCGCCGGAACTCCGGGGCTTCCCTCGGCCAGGACAACGGCGGAGATGCCGGCGGCGCCATAACCGGAGCGATATTTTGCAAACACCGGCCAACGGTCAAATGGGGGCAAGCGGGCGATCTGGCCCAACACGAAGCGAGGATTTATCCGGCATTTGGGCTGGCTGGCTTCCCGTCTCCAGCGCCGGAAAATCCATGCCACGAACTCGCGTTGCGCGAATTCATCCTGGGCGATCTTCTCGATGGCGCGGCGATCCTCGGGCGACGCCTCGTGGCGATACCACTCGTCCCAATGGCCGCCAACTCCTTCCAAGGGACCGCGCAACAGGACACCCGCCCGGAAGCTTTCCACGCTCCAGTGCCAGAAAGTCCAAAACCAGACAAAACGCATCGCCTCTTCTCCAGGATCGGCGGCTTGCTTTAGCCAACTTTTTCCGGGCGCAAAATGAGTCCAAAGGGCAGGCGGTCCGTTACCTTGAGTTGCCCCCACTCCACCGTGAGCGCGGGGGACAGTTCCGTGTCCACACGGTACTCGTTTTCCAAGGAGCGGGTCACACTGGCGGACAGCATCCGTTGGCCGTTGGCATTGGCGATGAGCGTCGCCTCAAATCCGGACTCCCCGCCGGGCAACGCCGCCTCCAATTGGAAGCGCAACCGCAATCGCCCTTCCCGCGCGCTGAAATACAAAACGCGGGCGGAGGTTTCCCTTTCCCCCGTCGCCGAAACTACCACCACCGGTACCGGGTGGCCGCCCCGGCCAGCAACTGGTTCTGTCATGGCATGGCCATAAGCCACCTGCATGCGGCCCAACCGCTCCACCAGCGATTGGAATTGCACCGGCCAGGCTTCCCACCAGGGGCGCGCCAACTCGAGCAAGCGCGCGGCGCGCGGAGGCGCGGGGGCGTCAGCTTCCGCCTGCTTAAGCCGCCACTTCAACAGTTCTTCCAAGTTGATTGGTTTATTCACAAATCGTTGCGGCTCTTGGCGACCATCCGGGCGCGTTCGTCCCGGGTTACGACCGTTACGAACCGGGTGGTCCTCGTTCGTTTCTGTTTTCTCTGTCTCAGCGATATCATCAAGTCACACGTTCATGATTCTCTACGCCGAGTGACGAAAACTTGAAAAGGCGCTGACCATGTTTGGGGGGGGGGTAACATTGGAGCGGGCTTGGTCGCCCGTTCGGAAGCGTTTTGGCGCCCCCATTTGGTCACATTGTCGAGATTTGCCCATCATCGGGTGACAATTCCGTGTCAAATGATGCGCAATTTGACGCGCGGTACCAGCCCCGACGCCGGTTTTATCCGTTCTGAAGACCATGAAATAAACCGTTTGCCAGTGGCCAATTGTGAAATCATGAGCGGATGTCATTGTTACAATCGATTCTTTTCAGCTTCAACCGTTTGCGAGATTGGCCGGTTGGTATCCCGGTTGCGATAGGGGCGTTCGAGCAGCACCCGTGCATGCTTTGTAACCAACCAAAACCCTACCCAAGAACATGAGGCGAAAGTATTTGAGATCAATCGCGCGGCGGTCGTGCCTGCCCGTTACCAGTATCTGTTTGAGCGGAGCCATTGTGGCCGCTCTTTCGGGCACTGGCGCGTTGGCCCAAGACAAAGTGGACAGGCTCGAGAAGGAGAATGCGGAGCTGAAGAAGCGTTTGGACACGCTCGAGTCGGTGGCGCAAAAAGAGGGTCTGCTACCGGCAGAATCCTCGACGACCCATATCGTCAAGGCGGCGTCCCAAACGACCATCAGCGGCTTTGTCAGCACCTCCTACTTCTATGACACCAGCACGCCGAAGGACAATTCCCCCAACGGCTATCTGTGGAGCCGGACCCAAAACTCCTTCCTGCTCAACAAATTGAAAGTGACGCTTGCCAGTCCCGCAGTGGAGCGAAGTGGCGACAAGTTTGACGCCGCCTACCGCGCCTCGCTGATTTGGGGGCAGGACGCGCCCATCGTGAACACCAGCAACGGCTTCGGCGGCATGGAAGAATTGCGCGAGGCTTATGTTGAGTTGAACATCCCCATTGGGACCGGTTTGAATGTCAAGGCGGGCGAGCTGATCTCCCTGCTGAACTTCGAGTCCGGCGACGGTGGCGTGGCGAATCCGAACTTCTCACAAGGCAACCAGTGGTTCTTCACCGGCAATCCCCCCAACGCGGGCGTCAATTTTGGCTACACCTTTAACGACTGGCTCAGCGCCAACGTGCGGGTTCAAAACGGCCTGTACGCTGGGGCGATTGACAACAACGGCTTCAAGACCCTGATGGGCAACGTGATGATCAAGCCCAACGACAAGTTGTGGATTGATTTGATCGGCTTTGGCGGTCGTGAAGGCGTCAACTCCGGCCAATGGACTGACGGCGGCTCGATCCTCGCCGGCGTCAAGGTGAACGACAAATACAACATGAACTTCGCCACGGAGCTGGATTACTTCAGCTTCCCGGGCGCGACCAAGTCGTCGGATGTCTATTCGGCGGGCGGCTGGTTCTGGCTGGACTTCACCGAGAAACTCGGGGCCGCGTTGCGCGCGGATTACATCAGCGACGGCAACGGCGCGGCCACGGGTGGTTTGCTTGGTTTTCCCGTCAATGGCGGCCAGGACTTGTACAGCCTGACCCTCACGTTGAACTGGAAACCCACCCCGAACACCAAGATCCAGCCTGAAATCCGTTACGATCACACCTCGCTCAAGGCCGGCTTCGACGGCGTGCGCGACCGCATCATGATCGGCACGGGTGTCTCGTATATGTTCTAATCCCCCGTTGCCCCCCAACTTGAACCATCGATAATTAAACATGAAAAAACTCTGTCTCCAATTCTTTGCGGTTATGGTTGCGCTCGCCACGGTGGCGACCGCCCGCGCCGCCGAGACCGTCAAGGTCGGCATCCTGCACTCCTTGAGCGGAACCATGGCGATCAGCGAGACGTCCTTGAAAGACGCCCTGCTGTTCACCTTTGACGAGATCAACAAGGCTGGCGGCGTGAAGGGCAAAATGATCGAGCCAGTCGTTGTCGATCCGGCCTCGAACTGGCCTCTTTTCGCGGAGATAGCCCGCGTTTTGCTGGAGAAGGACAAGGTCTCGGTTGTCTTCGGTTGCTGGACCTCGGTGAGCCGCAAGTCGGTTCTGCCGGTGTTCGAGCAGCTGAACGGCCTCTTGTTCTATCCGGTGCAGTACGAGGGCGAGGAATTGTCCCAGAACATCTTCTACACCGCCGAGGCGGTCAACCAGCAGGCCGTGCCGGCGGTTGATTACATGCTTGGCGAGGGCAAAAAGAAGTTCTACTTGCTCGGCTCTGACTACGTTTATCCGCGCACCACGAACAAGATCCTGAAGCAATATCTGAAGCTAAAGGGTATTCCCGACGAGGACATCGTCGAGATATACACTCCCTTCGGCCACACCGACTATCAGACGATTGTCGCGGAAATCAAAAAATTCGCGTCGGGCGGCAAGGCCACCGTCATCAGCACACTGAACGGCGACACGAATGTGCCGTTCTTCAAGGAGTTTGCCAACGCCGGCTTGACCTCCGAGAACTGCCCGGTTGTCTCGTTCTCCATCTCCGAGGACGAGTTCCGCGGTCTTCCGGCCAAGGCGCTGGTGGGGCATCTCGGCTGCTGGACTTACTTTATGTCGTTGAAAACCCCCGAGAACAAGGCGTTCGTCAGCAACTTCCAAACCTGGTTGAAAGATCCGAAGGTCACGGGCGTGGACTACAAGGTGACCGGCGTGGACCCGAAAGGCCGCGTGACCTGCAGCCCGATGAACCTCTCCCGCATGGGTGTTTATCTCTGGAAGCAGGCGGTGGAGAAGGCCGGGTCGTTCGAGGTGGACAAGGTCCGCGAGGCGCTCTACGGCCAGAAGTTCAAGGGGCCCGCGGGTGAGGTGACGATGCAGAAGAATCACCACCTTATTAACAACGTTTACATTGGCGAAACTCTGGCCACCGGCCAGTTCAAGATCGTCAAGTCGCTCGGCCCGGTGGCGGGCGAGCCCTTCAGCGAGAAGTTTCTCGGCAAGTAAGAGTCAGTTAACGGAAACAAACGGTTAGGTGAGTTGTTAGTTGTGTGATGTGAGTTGTTGTGCTGGACGGGAGGCGGGTGGTTCCCGCCTCCCGTTTGGCGAAATCAGACCTGAATAAAAAATGCCCCTCGCGAAACTTGCCGCCCGGCTTGTCCTCTCCCTCCTTTTGCTCGCGTCGTTGGCGCGCGCCGCAGAAACCAACCAATATCGCGCCAGTTTGATCGAGGCGGTTTTGAGCGAGGACGAGGGGCATCAGATCGAGGTGGTGAAGAAATTGAGCGAGGCCACCGATCCGTTGGTGGAGCAAGGTCTGATCGCCTGGCGGCAAGGGGGAATTTTTCTTTACGAAACCAACAACGCAAAGATTCCGTTCATTCTTGACGCGCAGACGGATGGCGAGGGCAAGGCCAAGGGGATCGGATTGGTGGATGGCGGGTTTCTCAAGGATGGCACAGGCAAACCGCTCGCCTTCGCGGCCAATGACCTAACGCCGGTGGACAACAGTTCCAAGCTGCGCAAAGCCATCAAAACAACGCTGGATTTGTTCGCGCTCGCGAACCCGGACCCGCATATGCGAAGGGATGCGGTGGTGAAACTGGGCCAGGAGCAAAACACAGAGTATTTGCCCTTCTTCGAGGCGCGCCAAGGCAAGGAGAGCGTGGCTGAAGTCCGCAAAGCGTTGCTGGAGGCGGTGGCGGTGACCCAAATCATGGACGACAATCCGGCGGTCCGGGTGCCCGCCATCAACCGCCTCGGGGAATTGCGCTCCATCAATTCATTAAACTTTCTGCAAAAGCTCGAAACGGACGCGAAGGCCAAACCGGAGAAGTTTGGCGACGAGACGATCAAGGCGGTGCATGCGACGGTCATCCGGATTCAAGATTACATCTGGTGGGGCAATCTGTTTGGCACGGCGTTTCGCGGGTTAAGTTTGTCCGCCGTGCTGCTGGTTGCCGCGCTCGGGCTGGCCATCACCTTCGGCCTGATGGGTGTCATCAACATGGCACACGGCGAGGTGATGATGGTGGGCGCCTACGCCGCCTATGTGGTGCAAAACATATTCAAGGCGAAGTTCGGCGCGAGCGGCGGCGGATTTGACACTTACTTTGTGGTGGCATTGATGGTGGCCTTCGTGGCAGCCGCGCTGGTCGGGCTGATCTTGGAGCGGGGCATTGTTCGCTTTCTTTACAAGCGCCCGTTGGAGTCCTTGCTGGCGACGTGGGGCGTGAGCCTGGTTTTGCAGCAAATATTCCGCCAAATATTCGGCGCTGCCAACGTGCAGGTCAGCTCGCCGAGCTGGCTGAGCGGCAGCTTTGTGGTGAACGACGTGCTCCTCGCTTACAACCGCATCTTCGTCATCGGGTTCGCGATGTTCACGGTGTTCCTTACCTATTTGTTGCTCACCCGCACGTCGCTTGGTTTGCAAATCCGCGCGGTGATGCAGAATCGCGCGATGGCCTCGTGCCTTGGTGTGCGCACGGATCGCGTGAACATGCTTACCTTCGCGTTCGGCTCCGGCCTGGCCGGGATGGCGGGCGCGTGCCTCTCGCAAATTGGCAACGTCGGCCCGAGCCTTGGCCAAAACTACATTGTTGATTGCTTCATGGTGGTGGTGCTGGGCGGGGTGGGGAACCTGGTGGGCACGGTCTCCGCCGCGTTGGGAATTGGCGTGACCGACCAGATTTTGCAACCGTGGCTGGGCGCCGTGATGGGAAAAATCACCGTGCTGGCCGCCATCATTTTGTTCCTCCAATGGCGGCCGTCCGGGCTGTTCGTCACCCGCAGCCGGAGTCTGGAAGGCTAACAGCCCGTTAAAAACTATGGATACCGCCGTTTCGCCCAAAACCACGCGCCGACGAGGCGTGAGGAGCGGGCATATCCTTCAC